>DASWOO010001090.1:0-13920 GCA_036404335.1 Kofleriaceae bacterium | reverse complement strand
GACAGGCCGTGCCAGTTGACGATGTTCCAGCGGACGTTGGCGCCGAACGTGGTCGCGAGATAGCCGGCGCCGGGCGTGAAGCTGCTCGACGTGACGTCGTGCACGGCGATCAGGCCGTTGACCGTGATCTTCGACGTGCCGAACCCGGCCTCGAGCGTGTAGTTGCGGCCGTCCTCGGTCGGCAGGTTGGTGACCCCGTCGCTGCGCGACACCGTCGACTGCGCCTGCAGGGCGTGGATCGGGCCGTTGATGCTCGATGCCGCGTCGAACCCGGCGCGGACCGAGCAGGCCGAAACCATCATCGTGGTCGAGACCACCGCAAGCACCGCGAGCCGCTGATTCATGCCCCAGACATCGGCGAGAGAGGGTGCTCGGTCGAGGTACCGTCGAGGTAACGATGCCGGGACGGGTGAAACTCGTGTGGGCGTCAGACCCCGCTTGTCGGCAGGCGCGCGCTGGCGTACACGCAGGCATGCATCCGTTTCGCATCGTCAACGTGTTCACCGTCGATGGCGATCGCTTCTCGGGGAATCCGCTATGCGTGTTCGACGACGCGCGCGGGCTGACCGACGCGCAGATGCAGGCGCTGGCCCGCCAGACGAACCTGTCGGAGACCACGTTCGTGCTGCCGGCGAGCGATCCGGCGGCGGCCGACGCCCGGGTGCGGATCTTCACGCCGGGCTACGAGATGCCGTTCGCCGGCCACCCGACGCTGGGCACCGCGGCGGTGGTCGCCGCGTACCGCGATCGGGTGACGCTCGAGATGAAGGCCGGCCTCGTGCCGGTGACCCGCGACGGCAACGCGTGGACGCTGCGCACGGCCAAGCCGGCGACGTCGCGGCCGGTCGAGGCGAGCCGGGCGCAGCTCGCGGAGATGCTCGGGCTGCCGGACGGCGCGGTGAGCGACGAGCCGCTGTGGGTGTCGACGGGGACCGAGCAGCTGGTGATCCCGCTGGGGTCGAGCGAGCTGGTCCGGCAGGCGCGGCCGTCGCTCGAGCTGTTGACCCGCTGGGGGTTCTCGGCGGCGCGCGACGAGGCGATGGCGTACGTCTGGGCGGCGGACGGGCCGACCTGGACGGTGCGGTTCTTCTTCAGCATCAACGGCGCGCTGCTCGAGGACCCGGCGACCGGCTCGGCGTGCGCGAACCTGGGCGGCTGGCACCTGGCGCGGGGCAAGGCGCCGATCACGGCGACCCTGAGCCAGGGCGACGCGGTCGGCCGGCCGTCGCGGCTCGGGCTACGGGTCGAGGCGGACGGGGCGATCTTCGTGACCGGGCAGGTCATCGAGCTGGGGCGCGGGACGGTGGACCTGTAGTCGCGTATGCTGCGCGGGTGATCCGGTTGTCCGTGCTCGTCGCGCTGTTCGCCGGGTTGACCGCGTGCGACGAGCAGGACCTGCCGCCGCCCGACGTCGCGGCGAGCGCGTGGCGGCTGGGCCGGCCGGTGCCGCGCCAGGTCCGCGACGCCGGCGTGACGACGTACGTCCAGCAGGTGATCGTCGCCGGCGGCGTCGACGCGGCGGGGCAGGTGTCGACCGAGGTCGATGCCTACGACGTCAGCGGCGACACGTGGCGGACGCTGGCGCCGCTGCCGGCGGCGTGGACCGACCCCAACCTCGCCGCGGTCGGCGACACGATGTACGTGCTCGGCGGGCTCGACGGCGCCGGCCAGGCCCACGCCGAGGGCGCGCGGTTCGACGCGGTCGGGCAGCATTGGGTCAGCGTCAGCTCGATGGACCCGGCCGACGCGCGCGCCGGCGCCGGCGTGGTGGCGACGACCGGCCACGTGTTCGTGCTCGGCGGCCGGTCGGCGACCGCGCCGCTGGCGTCGTGCCTCGAGTACGACCTGGTCACCGACAGCTGGCTGCACCTGCCGGATCTGCCCGAGCCGCGGGCGTACCCGGCGGTGATGCGGCAGACCGACGGCGCGCTGGTCGTCGCCGGCGGGTTCGCCAGCGTCGATCGCTCGGCGCCGCGCGCCGAGATCTGGGTGCTGCCGCCGGCCGGCTCGGCCAACCGGGTGTGGCAGGCGCGCGCACCGCTCCGCGCGACCAATGATCCCGACGTCCGCGGCGACTGCGCGTACGCCACCGTGCTGTCGAACCTGACCTGCGCCGGCGGCGCGAGCAGCGCGGGGGCGAGCCGGGCGGTCGACATCTACGACCCGTACCTCGACGAGCGCGTGGTCGGCGAGCCGATGCCGGTCGCGCGGGTAGAGACCCAGGGCACCGCGCAGGCCAACCGGCTGTTCGTGCCCGGCGGCGCCGAGACCGTCGACGGCCCGCCGACCGACACGATGTTGATTTATGACCCGCTGAGCATGGAAGCGCGCTGAAAAGCAGCATTTAACGTCCGCCTGAGCGGCCGCGTCTGGCAGGCGTCGGCCCCGTGTGGGGTCGGCGGTGGCGCGGGTGCTCGGCGTGTAGCGGGATCTCCACGTCGAGCACCGGCGCCGCATCCTGTTTCGGGCTACAGTGGCCGCATGGCGTGCCCGCACTGCGCCGTCGAAGATAACCTGCTCGCGTCGGGCTGGTGCCGCAACTGCGAGCGCGCCTACGGCGTGTGGGGCCGGCGCTACACCCGCGACATCGTCTCGACGGTCTTCGTCGGCATGGCGATCGTGCTGGTCGGCGGCATGGGCCTGCCGCTGCTCGGCTTCAGCTGGGTGCTGTCGGCGACCAGCATCTTCGTGTCGTTCGGCGCGATGCTCGGCCTCTACCAGTTCCACGACAAGCGCCGCCGCCGCCAGTTCCTCAACGAGCGGCTGCCGCGCGCGTATCTGCCGGCGAAGACCTAGAGATCGCGGGCGTGCGGCGTGTGCGCGATCGTCTGGGCGATCGCCGACTCCGACTGCGAGGTCGCCGGGCGCTGATCGCTGCGGCCCGGCATGATGATCTGGACCTCGCCGGTCGCGGCCGGCGACTCGGGCGCGGCGGGGCGGTACGCGCGCCACCACGCCTCGGCGTGCTCGACGCTCCAGCTGGCCTCGCTCGGCGGGACGCGGATCGCGCGCAGCCGGGCCGCGAGGTCGCGGGCGTCGCGCGGCCGGTCGTTGATGTCCTTGGCCAGGCAGGCGTGGAGCACGGCCTCGAGCTCGGGCGGGCAATAGCTCGGCATGCTCGCCGCCAGGCTCGGCACCGGCTCGTAGATGTGCTTGTGGAGGATCTTGGCCTCGGGGCCCTCGCGGGTGAACACCTCGCGGCCGGTGAGCAGCCACCACGCGCAGCAGCCGAGCGCGTAGAGATCGGCGCGGCCGTCGAGCTGCATGCCGAGGATCTGCTCGGGCGCCATGAACCCCGGCGTGCCGAGCATCGCGCCGATCTGCGTGAGCCGCGGCGTGCCCATCGGCACGTACGACGGCTCGGTCACGCCCTCGCTCAGCCGCGCGGGCGGCGACGGCGGCTCGTTGACGGTCTGGACGATGCCGAAGTCGAGCAGCTTGACGATGTCGACCTCGTCGGCGGCGCGGCACAGGAACAGGTTCGGCGGCTTGATGTCGCGATGCAGGAGCCCGGCGTCGTGGGCCTCGGCCAGCGACGCGCACGCGCCGATCAGGATCTCGATCACCCGGCCCGCCGGCTGCGGCCCGTAGCGCAGCGCGAGCGACTCGAGATCGAGCCCGTCGAGCAGCTCCATCACGTAATAGAACACGCCGAGCTCGGTCACGCCGTAATCGAAGATCGCGATGGTGTGGCGCGACCGCATGCTCGCCAGGGTCTGGGCCTCGCGCCGGAACCGCTCGTGGATCTCCTCGACCGAGCGCGGGTCGTGCAAGGTCTCGGGCCGGATCAGCTTGATCGCCGCCGAGCGCGCGAGCAGCCGGTGCTCGGCGCGCCAGACCTCGCCCATGCCGCCGGCGCCGAGCTGCGCGACCAGGCGGTAGCTGCCCAGCTCGCGCGCCCGCGCCTCCGCGGTGCGGGCCTCGGCCCGCGACTGCGCGACCTGGCGGCGCATCCGCACCAGGTTCCACGCCAGCACCAGCGCCAGGCCGACGGCGATCGCGAGCGCGCCGACGCTGGCGATCGCGCTCGACCGCTCGAGCTTGTGGGTCGGGCCCAGGAGGGTCCGCATCGGCACCACGGTCGCGACGTACCAGTCGAGCGGCACCGCGACGCCGGCGCGCCGGCCGCCGACCGGGGCGACCGCGGCCAGGTCGCCGCCGTCCTTGGTCGACAGCTCGGACAGCTGCAGCTCGCCGGGCTGGGCCGCCGCGAGCAGCGCCTCGAGCGCCGCGTCGTGCAGATCCTCGTGGCGCAGCAGCTTGTCGTTGGCCGGCAGCGCGAGCTTGTCGGCGGCCGGGTAGGCCAGCACGGTGCCGTCGCGGGTGTAGACGATCGACCGCGCCTGATCGAGCGGCGCGCGGCCGACGTACTTCGACAGCGCGCCGACGTCGAAGTCGACGGTCAGCACGGCGCGCAGGGTCCTGGTGTCGTCGAACACCGGCTCGGTGCAGGTGATGCCGGTCTCGTGGCTGTTGAAGAACGTGTACGGCTCGGTCCACGCGCGCGCGCCGGTCTTCTCGGCGAGCAAGTAGAACCCGCGGTGGCGCGGATCGTAGTCGTCGGTCTCGTGGCGGAGCAGCGCGAGCTTGCCGCCGGCGACCAGGAACCGATCGCGCTGGGTCGCCCCGGCGGTGATCACGCTCTCCTGGACGGCGACCCGCGGGCTGGCGGCCTTGTCGCCGGCGCTATCGAGGTAGGCGCCGCGGAACGTGCCGTCGGGGAAGCTGATGCTGGCGTAGGCCACGCCCGGCCGGCCGACGACCAGATCGTGGATCCGGACCAGGACCTCGTCGCGGCTCAGCCGCGGATCGGCCAGCGAGCGCAGCCGGGTCAGCACCGGGTCGGCCTGGTCGAGCGCGAACACCACGTCGGACTGCACGCTGGTCGCGTTGCTGGTGAGCAGGCGCCGCGCCATCTGGCTCGACGCCGAGCGCGTGGCGTCGCGGCCGACCATCAGGATGCCCAGGCCGACCGCGATGACCAGCGCCGGGATCGTGATCAGCACGCCGACCGGCGAGGCCAGCGCGCGCGCGAACCGGATCTGCGGCCGGATGTGGGTCGCCTGCTGCTTCGGATCGCCCACGGCCCCAATCGTAGTGCAGGCGGGGCCCCGGCTCAACGATCCTACACTTTCATATAGGCCAGCGCGTGCGACCAGTCGTTGCGCAGGAACCCGGGCGCGCACCACACGATGCACAGCGCCTCGACGGCGTGGCCCATCTCGATCCCGCCGACGTCGATCGCCTCCCAGCCGAACCGCTTGAGGATCTCCGCGGCCTCGGCCTTGGCGCCCGCGTCGGCGCCGCAGATGAACATCGCGGGCGGCAGCGGGGTCTTGGGGTCGATCATCACGGCCGCGCCGACGCTGTTCCACGCCTTGACGAACCGGGCCTCGGGCGCCAGCTTCTGCAGCCGCTGGATCAGCGAGTCGTCGCCGGCGGTGAAGAACGCCAGGGCGCCGTTGGTCGGCGGCGCGTCGGCGATCGGGTTACTGGCGTCGAGCACGAGCTTGCCCTTGAGGTTGGCCGGCCCGGCCTCGGCGAGCGCGCTCTCGGCGCCGGTGCCCTTGACCGCGAGGATCACGACGTCGGCCCACGCCGCGGTCTCGGCGAACGTGCCGGTCGACGCCTCGCCCTTGGCGCCGGCCTTCCAGGCCGCGAGCTTGCCCGGGTCGCGCGAGCCGCGCTTGACCGCGTGGCCCTTGCCGAGGAAGCCGTTGGCGAGGGTCTCGCCGACCGTCCCCGAACCGATGATGCCGATCTTCTGCATGGCCGGACGGTGGCACGGGGCCGCGCCGGAGTGCCAGCGCGGCCGCTCACACGATCAGGTAGGTAGCTCGGCGATGTGACGCAGGCTGCGCCACGTTGCCAATGCCCACGCCTCGTCCTCCGGCGGCCCCTTGCAGGTGAAGATCGCCACGCGCGGCGCGACCGCGACCAGGCCGTGGACGATGTGGATCCCGTCGCTGTCGTGGACCTCGGCGCGGGCGTGGCGGGCGCCGTCGGCGACGCGCTCGATGATCGGGTGCTGGGCCGGCGCGATCTCGAGCAGCTTCGACGAGTCCTGCTCGGTGGTCTCGAGCGTGGTGATCTCGACCATGCGCGCGCCGTCGGTCGACCAGTAGCGCTCGCCGTCGTCCTCCCACGCGCCGACGAACGCGCCGGGCAGGGTGATCGACCAGCCGTCGCCGAGGTCGACGTCCATGTCGTAGCGCCGGTAGCCGATCGTCGCCTCGCCGGTCGCGTGGCCGCGCAGCTCGTCGGCGCGCAGCAGGTCGCCGAGGTAGCCGACGATCTCGGCCCACTCGGCGTACGGCAGCTCGAGCTGGGGATCGGCCTTGCGCGCGGCGGTCAGCTGGGTGTCGACCTTCTCCATGACCGCCAGCTCGTCCTTGTCGACCGGATCGCGCCACGGCACCTCGTGCCACATCGCGAGCAGGGCGCGCGACCGCGCGAGGTGGCCGGGCCGGGCCTCCCACCACGCGAACGCGTCGCGGCCGAGCGCGGGGTCGGCGAGCACGGCGTCGCGCCACGCGGCATCGCGCGGGCCGAGCGCGGTGCGGATCGGCGCGTCGACGTGGAAGGTCCGGCCCTCGGGCATGCCGAGGTCGGTGTCGCCGGCGCGCAGCGCCTCGCCCAGCCAGGTCAGCGCGAGCTGCTGGGCGTCGAACGCGTCGGGGTCCCACGCGTAGTCGAGCTCGTCGAGCACGGGCGCGAGCCGGGCCATGGCATCGTCGATGTAGCCCGGGCCGACCGAGGCGTCGCCCGAGACCACGAGCTCGCCCTCGGGCAGCACGCGCAGCGACAGCGGGGCGACGAAGGCGTGGAGCGCGACGGTGATCCGCTTGTTGGTGATCGTGACGTCGGCGCCCTTCCAGGCGCGCGGCAGCAGCCGGCCGAGCCGGTCCTTGATCTCCGCGGCGGTCGGCGGCTTGCCGAACCACGCGCGCACTCCGGACTTGGCCTTGCGGGATCGGGCGCGGCGCTCGAACGTGAAACCCACGCGTTCGAACATACGCAGGTTTTGTGCGCCGGTGGTCGTTTCCGGGAAGCTTGGGGCGATTCGTCCCGTATCATGCAGGCCATGCTTGTCCGCCCAGCCGATCTAGAGCAGATGCCGGAAGTGCAGCAGGAGGTCGCTCCTGAGGCCGAGGTCGCGACGCCTGAAGTGGCGCCCGAAGAAGCGGCGGTCGAGGCGCCCATCGAGGAGGCGCCGGCGCAGGAGCTGGCGGCCCCCGAGGCCGGCGAGACCGCGTCCGAGCAGGCGTTCGGCGACAAGCCGACCGCGCAGTCGGGCCAGATCGACGGCGGCATGTACGAGCCCGAGGAGTACCAGGCGGCGTGCGAGTCGGCCGGCACCCCGGACAAGTGGGATCCCAAGTACGCCCACGGCCACACCGAGGCGGCGGGCTGGACCCAGCCGTACGAGGGCCGCTACGACATGGCGTTCGAGCTCAAGAAGGGCCACAGCGCGTCGCAGGCGGTGCGCGACTTCCTCGCCGGCCCGACGATCGCCGACTTCCAGGCGATCGGCGTGGCGATCGAGATGGACGAGCTGCGCGACGAGCTGGGCGACCACAAGTTCGACCAGATGTTCGGCTCGCGCGACTCCGAGGCCGACAACAAGATCTCGCGCGCCCAGCGCCTGAAGATCACCTCGTCGATGTACACGATCCCGTTCGCCCAGCAGATGCTGGCGCTCGCGGCCGAGAACGAGTCGCTCGACAACAAGCCGACCGAGGAAGAGGCGCCGGCGGTCGAGGCTCGCCAGGAGCTCAAGCCCGAGCAGGCCGGCGTGACCGCCGAGTCCGCGCCGCCCGAGATGATCGCCGACGAGCTAGGTGTGCAGCGCGAGCAAGAGTTCGCGTAGCATAGGGGCGTGCCTGCCGAGCCCTACGTCGACGCCGCTACCCATTTGCGCGATGAGCTGCGCCGCGCCTGGCTCCGCGTCGAGTACGAGATCCGGCTCGGCTGGACCAAGACGGCCGCGACGTCGCCGGCGGTCGCCGCCGCCACCGAGGCGGTAAGCTCGAGCTCGGAGGTCGTGCGGCTGTTCGCGGCGGCGCGCGGCGAGCGGGTCGGCGACGAGGCCGGGGCCAAGGCCGTGCTCGACCAGTGGCTCGAGCTGCACCGCACCGTCGAGGCGCGGCTGGCGGCGGCGGTCGCGGCCGGGGTCAAGTCGCCGCTGGTCCACCTGATGCGCGTGTTCGAGCTGTCGCCGCGCCAGTGGTCGACGCTGATGTTCGCGCTGCTGCCCGAGGCCGATCCAAATCTGGTGACGGCGTACCGCTACCTCGCGCGCGACTCGTCGACCCGCGGCCTCGACGGCCGGCTGCTCGCGCAGCTGGTCTACGACACGCCCGAGTCGCGCTCGCTGATGGCGCGCGATCTGTCGAGCAGCTCGCCGCTCCTGCGCTACCAGCTGATCGACCTCGCGCCCGGCGACTCGCTGCTGTTCCGGCGGATCCGCGGCGCGAGCCGGCTGGTCCATTTGCTCGACGGCACGTCGATCGAGCTCGACCCCGAGCTGGCCGAGCTGGCCGAGCTGCGCGGCCGGACCAAGGACGGCGAGTTTCCGGCGGTGTCGGTCCAGCTCGCGACCGCGGCGATCCGGTCGTCGGAGGTCGTGCTCGCGGTGCAGGGCCAGCGCGGCCTGGGCAAGCGGCTGCTGCTGTCGCGCGCGGCGACGCACTGGGGCCAGCGGGTGCTGATGATCGAGGGCAAGCGGCTGGCGATGATGCAGCCGCTCGCGCAGGCCGCGGCGATCCGCTCGCTGATCCGCGAGCTGATGCTGCTCGACGCGATCCCGGTGTTCGCCGACGTCGACGACGTGGTGATCCGCGACGGCGACCGCGACGAGCTCCCCGGGTTCTTCACGGCGATCTTCGACCAGTGGTCGGGGCCGCTGGCGGTGACGGTGAACCGGGAGCGTATGCCGCGCATCCACCACCGGCCGCTGGTCCACCTCACGCTCGACGTGCCGCCGCTCCAGACCCGCACGCGGCTGTGGCGCCAGGTCGTGCCCCAGCTCGACGAGCCCGGCGCCGAGAGCCTGTCGGGTCGGTTCGCGATCCCCGGCGGCATCATCGTCGCGGCGGCGCAGGCCGCGGTCGCCGGCCGGATGCCCGACGCGCCGCCGCCCGGCTCGGAGGACCTGGCGTTCGCGGTCGCGGCGCAGCTGCACCAGCGGATCTCGCGGCTGGGCAAGAAGCTCGCGACGCCGTTCGACCTCGACGACCTGATCGTCGACGACGACACCCTCGCCGCGCTCCAGGAGATCACCTCGGCCGCGCGCGAGCGCCGCAAGGTCCGCGAGATGTTCAAGCTGCGCGGCGCGCACGGCATCTCGGTCCTGTTCTCGGGCCACCCGGGCGTGGGCAAGACCATGTCGGGCACCGTGCTCGCCCGCCGGCTCGGCCTCGACATCTACGAGGTCGACCTGTCGCAGGTCGTCTCGAAGTGGCTCGGCGAGACCGAGAAGAACCTGTCCGACGTGTTCGACGCCGCCGAGCCGGGCCACGTCGTTCTGCTGTTCAACGAGGCCGACACCCTGTTCGGCAAGCGCACGACCGACGTCAAGAGCAGCAACGACCGCTACGCCAACATGGAGACCAACTACCTGCTGCAGCGGCTCGAGCGGTTCGGCGGCCTGGCGATCCTGACCACCAACCTGACCTCGTCGATCGACCAGGCCTTCAAGCGCCGCTTCACCTACGACGTGTTCTTCAGCTTCCCCAGCCCCGACATGCGCGCCGAGCTCTGGCGCCGGACCCTTCCGGAGCGCGCCCGCACCGCCAACATCGACTTCGACTCGCTCGCCGAGCGCTACGAGCTCTCGGGCGGCTTCATCAAGGTCGCCTGCGAGCGCACCGCCTACGTCGCCGGCTCCAACGGCGTCGAGATCGACGAGGCCATGCTCCGCGCCACGATCGAGCGCATGTACCGCGAGCGCGGCAAGCTGTCCTCGGTCGGCCCGCTGGATTAGCGCCAGGCCGCGGCGCGCTGGGGCGCTGCGTGCGCGGGTCAGCGCCTCGGGGGCCCGCTGGCTCAGCGCAGCTCGTCGTCGACGGCGGTGATCGGCGCCGGCGTGGCTCGGTCCAGCAGGCGCTCGCAGTAGACGAGCTTGTACGTCTGGTAGCGCCGGCGCGCCGCGTCGCGCTCGCCGAGCGCCTCGAGGCAGGCGCCCTCACGGGCCGGCCATGGCAGCGAGCGGTAGATCTGCTGGGCGCGCCGCAGCAGGTCTTTGCGATCGATCGCCCGGCCGAGCCGCAGATAGATCGACGCGCGCAGCAGCATGGAGCCGGAGTCGCGCAGCGTCTGCATCAGGCGAGCCTCGGCCACGGCGGGCTCGCAGCCGGTCACGGTGTCGTGCCACAGCGCGAGGCCGAGCAGCTCGGCCTCGGCGGCGAGGAACTCGTGCTGCCGGCTCCGCGCGAGGCCGAGCTCGAGCCAGCCCGGGATGTTCGCGAAGGCTCGCGCGCGCAGCGCGGCCACGATCAGCCGCCGCAGCGCGAGCGGCGAGAGCAGCGGCGCCGCGCGCTCGGCGAGGCTCAGCGCTTGCTCGGCGTGGCCGAGCGCCGCCTCGGCACCACCGGCGCGGCGCAGCGACACGTCCGCCCGCAGCAGCTGGAAGTGGACCGCGTCCCAGTGGGGCGCGAGATCCGCCCGCTCGATCCGATGCCCGATGCGCTCGAGGCGCTGATCGAGCGCGTCGGCGATCTGCGGCGAGCTGCCCAGCGCGAGCTCGGCCTCGGTCAGCTCGTCCAGCAGATGGCAAGACCTGAGCAGCCGGTCGCTGACCGGGTCGCCGAGCTCGGTCAGCTCGGCCGTCAGATCCTCGTCGATCGAATGCTCGAGCGCGGCGCGCGCCTCCGGGAGCCGACCGTCTTGCACGTCGAGCTCGGCGTGCATGGCGCGCGTGTGGAACCTCGGCACGGCCGACGCGAACAGGCTGCGCGCGACCTCGCTCTCGCCGCGCTGCATGAGCATCCTCGATCTCAGCGGCGGCTCGTCCTCCTCGGCCATCCGTGCGTACTTCGCGCCCGGCCAGTCGCCCATCGAATAGCGAAGCTCGGCGTGCAGCTCGGTGGTGTCGACATCCGGTTGCACGTGGTCGAGGACCTTGTGCGCGGCGAGCTCGTTGCCGCGCACGTGGTAGGCGCGCGCGAGCAAGCGGGCCGCCGCGGTCTCGTGGTGCTGCCCTCGCTCGAACATCTCGCGCGCCACCTCGAGGTCTGGCCCGAGGGCATCGAGCACCCGGCCGCACAGGTCCTCGTACGCGTCGGGATATCTCGAGGCCGCGGGCTGCAGCAGCTCGATCGCTCTGCCGATCCGACGCGCGCGCATCGCATGCGAGCTGCGCTCGGTGGGGGCCGCGTAGATCTCCGCGAGCAGCGACCGATCCTCGGGGGCTAGCTCGGGCGAGGACAGCAAGCTCTGCGCGGCCTCTTCCAGGGCCTGCTGCGCCGGCTCCGAATGCAGCGAGCCGGGCCGCCGCGTGACCGCGAGCAAGCGCGACGCGGTGACGTGGCGACCAGCGCTGCTGGCGTGGTGGACGAGATCTTTCACCGATAGCTCGATGGCGCGGTGCTCGTTCGTCGCTCGCCGCCGGGTCTCGCCCTCAAGCGAGACCAGCAGATCGCGATACGAGTAGCAGTCGGGCGCGTAGGTCAGAAACCAGTGGTAGGTGTCCTCGCCGCCGAGCACGATCACGAAGCTCGCCGCGGCGCGCGACAGCTGCTCGCGCCGGGTGTTGAGCACGGTGATAACGTCGTCCTGCGGCGCGTTGACCCGGATGATGATCGAGCATCCCGGGCGATCGCGCGCGGGGTCCTCGATGGCGAGGCCCGCGGCCGCGCGCGAATCCGCGACGTGCTCGACGAAGGCCTCGTCCGGAAGCCGCTGCGCCAGGAACGCCCGCGCCGACGGCCACAGCTCCTGATCCGCGACGACCAGGACGAGGCGGCCCCCGCGCTTCAGCATGGCCGCGACCATGCGCAGCCGCTCCGTGTCGGCGTTCAGCAGCGCACGCGCTACTTCAGCGTGTGCCATAGCAGCGGGTTCGCCTCCCACCAGATCCCGGTGTGGTTGTACTCGAGCACGAACGTGTTCAGCAGCCGCAGCGCATCGCGATCGGGCAGCTCGTTGGTGCGCCGGATCTTCGCCAGGGTCGCGCGCTCCGCGGGATACGTGCCTCGCGCCAGCGCGTTCTTGGCCTCCTCGAGCTGGTCGTGGAACGTCGTGAGGTCGACCGTGGCCAGCTCGTACAGATCGAGCGCGCGGATCGCGGCGCTGCGCAGGAGCTCGAAGAAGTTTCGCAGCACGCCGCCGGAATAGACCGCCGCGCTCTCGATCACCTCGGGCGCGAACAGGCCCGGGGCGACGCGGCGATCGATGACCGCCTGCATGTACGGCAGCGACTTGCGATCGATCGACCCGAGCGGATCCTCGAGCCCGGCCCTGAGCAGGATCTGCACCGGGCGCAGGTGGGTGATGCTCTGGCCGAGCTCCGTCGTCGGGCCGCCGAAGGTCACCGACGCGGGCAGCGTCATCAGCATCGGCACCTTGGGCGCGCGGATCGCGCCGAAGTTGGTGCCGAAGATCTCGTCGATCTGCGTGCTCGAGCGCAGCTTGTCGGTCTCGTCGACCACGACGAGCACGCGCTCGGCGCTGCCGGCGTGCTGGACCGCCGTGGTGATGTCGTCGACCAGCTCGTCGATCAGGTTGACGAGCAGCGTGCCGTCGGTCTCGGCGAACTTGCGAAACTCCTCGCGCCGGCTGCTCTGCAGCTTGAGCTGCTGGCGGAGCTCGAGGAAGACCAGGTTGAACTTGACCTCGACCGCGCCCTCGGTGGCCGCGACGCCTTTCTGGCCGAAGAACCGCTCGTCGAGCCGCTGGATCATCTTGTGCCAGCGCCGGCCTTCCTTGCCGAGCAGGTCCTTGGCGTTCTCATACAGCTCGGCGGCGATGATGAACAGCAGGTGCGAGCTGGTGAGCTCGGGCACCTCCTCGCGCGATAACGCGATGTTGACGATGAAGTACCGGCGGTTGATCTGCGGATCGCGCAGCAGCCGCCGCAGCTCGGTGGTCTTGCCCGAGCCGGTGTGACCCGAGAGGAACAGGCGCTCGCTGTCACGGGCGCGCAGCAGGCCGGCGCGCAGCATCGCCAGCGGATGCTGCCTGCGGCCGCTCGGCGTCTCCGCCTCGTTCTCGACGTACCAGTCGCCGTGCGACGGATCGAGCGGCCCCGGGTCGAGCGCGGAGATCGCCTCGGACAGATCGCGGGCCGGGGGCATGCGCGAACGATATCCCGTCGAGCACGTAACGCCAACTCGGTCAGGCGCGGCGCCGGGGCCGGGCGGGCAGGTCGGGCGGGGCGAGCTGGACGCGGAGGGCGAGCGGGTGATCGTCGGCGTCGAGGTCGAGGTCGACCGGGTAGATCCCGTCGCCCCAGCTGGTGAAGAACAGCAGGCCACGGCTGTCGGCGACATCGACCATGCCGGCGGCGACGCCGGAGGCGCGGGCAGCGGCGAGCGCGACGTAGTGGTGCGAGTGCGGGCGGAGCTCGGACGACAGCTGCCAGCCGTGCTCGCGCTTGAGCTGATCGGCGCGATCGGCCTTCGCCTCGGCCTCGGCGAGCGGCAGGTCGAGCCAGCCGTGGTGGGCTTCGCCGGACGCCACGCGGCGCGCGGTCATCGCCTTGGCGAGGGCGAGCTCGTCGCGGCCCCAGAACACGAAGTCGGCGAGCCGATCGAGGCTGTCCTCGTGTTGCCAGTGCTCGATCGCCGCGCGGTCGAGGCAGATCAGTCGGGCGAAGTCGACGGCGGCCTCGCCGAGCCTGCGGCTGGTGGCGACGGGATGCGCCGGGTCCGGCGGCTGGAGCTGGATGGTGACGTGGTGCCAGCAGCCGGCGAACCGGCC
>DASWOO010001089.1:0-11090 GCA_036404335.1 Kofleriaceae bacterium | reverse complement strand
GAGGAGCTGCCCGACGACGAGGTGATCGGGCACAGCGACGAGCCGTTCCACCTCAACCGCGCCGAGCGCACGGTCATGCTGCGCGAGGTGTTCGCGGCGCAGCTGCGCGATCCGGGCGCGCCGGTCGAGACCCGCTACGACGCCGCGGTCAAGGATCGCCAGCTGCGCGGCCAGTTCCCGGTCGGCGTGTTCGCCCAGGCCGCGCGCACGCTCGACCTCGAGGTCCTGCGCTGCTGGCGCGCGGGCCTCGGCCTGATCGCCGCCGATGGCGCGACCCGGATCGGCTTTGGCCGCGCGTCGTCGCCCGGCGCCGAGCTGCGGCCGCCCGTGGTGCTCGAGCTGTCCGGTGGCCGGACGGTACGGCTGATCGGCCAGACCGAGCTGATGATCCGCGGCGCGCAGCACGTCTCGGTCGTGACCATGCTGCGCGAGATCAAGAAGAAGTCGCCGTATCACCTGCGCGGCGCCTTCGATCACCTCGTGCTCGCCGCCGCGGGCCTGGCCAACACCGGCCACGTCCACCGGATGATCGACGACCGCGGCAACGTGTGCGAGGTCCGCCACGCGGCGTGGAGCGAGGCCGAGGCGCGGGCGTACCTCGCGAGCCTGATCGGCGAGTTGCTCGATGCCTCGCACGGCTACCTGCTGCCGTTCGACGCGCTCGCTCGCGCGCTGGCCGGCAGCAAGCCCGCCGCGTCCTATGGCGACCCGACCGGCGGCCTGGGCTACGGGCCGATCGACCGCGGCGACGGCATCGACCGGCCGGCCGACGCCCTGGCGATGGCGCGGCGCCGGCTCCTGCCGCTGGTCGAGCGGATGCACGGCGATCACGGCTTCGAGGTCGGGCCATGATCGGCGCCGAGCCCGAGCTGGAGCTGGAGCTGGAGCCCGAGCTGGGGGTCGACGAGCTCGACCTCGACGACGCGATCGAGGCGTCGTTCGCGTCGACGTTCGAGGCCGACGCCGGCCCGGTGGCGTACGTCGCGCGGCCGGCGTCGCTGCCGGCGGCCAGCGCGCGGCTGGTCGTGGTCGAGGCGTCCGCCGGCACCGGCAAGACGTTCTTCCTCGAGCACCGGGTCGTCGACCTGATCCTCGGCGGCGCCGAGCTCGGCCAGATCCTGCTCGTCACCTTCACCGACAAGGCGGTCGCCGAGCTGCGGCTGCGGATCCGCGACCTGCTCGACCGGCTGTCGCGCGCGCTGACCTCGACGGTCGACCCCGACGCCCCCGACGCGCCACCGGCGTGGCGGCTCGACGACGCGGCCCGCCGCCGGCTGCGCGCCGCGGTCACCGCGTTCGATCACGCGCCGATCTACACGATCCACGGCTACTGCCACCGGCTGCTGATCGAGGACGCGTTCTCGGCGCGCCGGCTGTTCGACCAGACCCAGGTCGCCGACGAGGTCGCGTTCGACGCCGCGTTCGACGTCCTGCTCCGCGAGCGCTTCGCCTACCGCTCGCCCGACCGCGAGCTGCTCGCCGCGTTCCTCGAGTCCCGGACCGGCTCGGGCGCGCCGCGCACCGTCGACTCGCTGCGCGCGCTGCTGCTCGGCTGCGTCCGCGCCGACGCGCCGCTGCGCCGGCCGATCGATCCGGCGGCCGCGCACCTGGCGCTCGCCACCCTGCGCGACGTGATCGCCGACGACGGGCTGCGCCGCCAGCTCGAGCTGGTCGAGAAGCGCCACGCCCCGAACTGGGTCGAGCAGGTCATGGACGTGCTCGCGCGGGTCGCGCCCGGCGCGTCGCCGGCCCACGAGCTGGGGGCGATCGATCAGCTGCGCGAGCCGGTCGAGAAGCTGGCGGCGCGGGCCCACAAGCTGCCGCCCGAGGTCGGCGCCGCGCTCCGGGCGATCGCGCGGACGATGTCGCTCGACGAGGCGATCGCCGCGCAGATGCTGCCGCCGATCATCACGCGGATGGCCGCGGACAAGGCCGAGCAGGGCCAGTTCGATTACGACGACATGCTCGAGCTGGTGTGGACCGCGCTGACCGGCCCGCGCCGCCACGAGCTCGCCGACCGGCTGCGCGAGCGCACGCCGTGGGCGATGATCGACGAGTTCCAGGACACCGATCCGGTGCAGTGGAACATCTTCCGCACGGTGTGGATGCACGCCGGCGCGCGCGGCCTGACCATCGTCGGCGATCCCAAGCAGGCGATCTACGCGTTCCGCGGCGCCGACGTCGACACGTACCTCGCGGCGCGCGACGAGCTGCTGCGCGCCGAGGCCGAGCGCGTCGTGCTCGACGTCAACCGCAGGTCGACCGAGCCGCTGGTCGCGGCGATCAACGAGATCCTGACCGGCAACCTCGGGATGCCGATGCTGTCGGGCAAGATCACCTACGACGACCCGGTCCGGGCCAGCGGCGACGTGGTGTGCGACGACGGCCGGCCGCCGGTCGTCGTGTTCCAGCTCGTGCCGGCGAGCGGCAAGCCGAGCGCCGATGCGCTGCGCGCCGCGCTGGCCGACGCGATCGGCGGCGCGATCGAGCGGCTGCGGGCCGCGCCGCCGGCCTGGTCGCGCCGGGGCGAGCCGCAGCCCTTCGCGCTCGGTCAGGTCATGGTGCTGACCCGGTCCAACCGCGAGAGCACCGAGGCGTCGGCCGCGCTGCGCGCCCGGGGCCTGGCCTGCGCGCTGGTCGAGCCCGAGCGGCTGTTCAAGACCCGCGAGGCGGCCGAGCTGGCGTGCGTGCTCGCCGCGGTCGCCGCGCCGCGCGACCGGTCGGCCCGGCTGCGCGCGCTGCGCACCCGGTTCTTCGACGTGCCGTGGGCCGAGCTGATGCGGGTGGTCGACGCGCCGGATCACCACCCGCTGATCGCGCGGATCTTCGACTGGGCGCAGCTCGCCCAGCGCCGGGCGTACGAGCCGCTGTTCCGCCGGCTGGTTGAGGACAGCCGGTTCGCGGAGCGCGCGCTGGTGCTGGGCGGCGGCGAGCGCGCGCTGACCAACACGTGGCACCTGATCGAGCTGCTGCTCGCCGAGGTCGCGCGCTCGCGCAGCGACCTGCACGAGCTGGTCGGCCAGCTGCGGCGGTGGATGGCCGACGACACCAGCCACCCCGACGAGCGCGACGTCCAGCGCGCCGAGACCGACGCCGACGCGATCCGCGTGCTGACGATCCACAAGGCCAAGGGCCTCGAGGCGCCGTACGTGTTCCTGTTCGGCGGCACGTCGGGCGGGCCCAAGGGCCTGGTCCACACCTTGCGCGACGCCGCCGGCCGCGCGCTGATCGTCGGTAAGGCCGACGCCGAGACCCAGAAGGCGCTCGACGACGAGGCCGACGCCGAGCACGAGCGGCTGGCCTACGTCGCGCTGACCCGCGCGCAGGTCCGGCTGTACCTGCCGTGTTACCCGGGCGAGCTGACCTCGGGCGCGATGTACCAGCCGATCCAGCGCTGCGTCGCGCCGCACATCGGGCCGCGCCCGCCGTCGAGCCGCGCGCTGTTCGAGGCGATCGCCGTGCCGGTCGGCGCCCCGGCCGCGCCGCCGGCCCCGCCCGACGCGCTCGCCGGGTTCGTCGCGCCCGCGCCGCCACCGACCCGCGTGGTCACGCCGCTCGCGCCCGGCCGGACCGGCCTGGCGATGCTGTCGTATACCCGGCTCGCGCACGACGCCAACGTCGCCGCGATCGCCGTGCACCCGGGCGACGCGCTGGCGATCGATCCGGCGGAGTTCGACGTCGACGACGCGACCGGCGAGGTCGCCGCCGACGAGCTGCCCGCCGGGCCCGACGCCGGCCTGTTCCTGCACGACGTGCTCGAGCACGCCGACCTCGACCAGGCGCGCGACGCGCGCGATCACCTCGACGCCTGGGTCGCCACGCCCGAGGTCCAGGCGCTGCTCGACGACAAGGCGCGCGGCCGCGGCATCGCGCCCGGCTTCGTGCCGCACGGCGCGCGGATCGTGCACCGGACCCTCACCGCGCCGCTCGCGCTGGCCGACGGCGGCGAGCTGCCGGCGCTGATCGACGCCACCGCGCTCGCCCGCGAGGTCGAGTTCGGCTACCCGATCCCCGGCACCGACGGGCGCGGCCTGGCCCGGGGCCTCGTCAAGGGCTTCATCGACGTGCTCGTCGCGTGGGACGACGAGCTCTGGGTGCTCGACTACAAGAGCGACGTCCTGGTCGGCGACGACCTCGCGGCCGAGGCGCTGCGCCGGGTGCGCGAGAAGTACGCGGTGCAGGCCCGGCTGTACGCGATCGCGGCCGACCGGATGCGCGGCCGGCGCCGGCTCGCCGGCCTGCTGTTCAGCTTCGTCCGCCACGGCCTGACCGTGCCGGTGCGGATCACCGACGCCACGCTCGCCGGGTGGAGCGCGTGGCTGACCCAGATCTCCGAGGCGGCGGAAGCGATGAACCCGGCGGAGCGCCGCGCATGACCACGCCGCTGTCGCCCGGCGGCACGCTGCGCGCGCGGTTCGAGCCGCACAGCGGCGCCGACATGTTCCGCCGGCTCGGGATCGGCGCGCGCAGCTGCGACCTCGGCGACGAGGGCCTGTACCTCGCCGAGGAGCTGGTCGCCGCCGATCGCTGGTTCGGCGGCAACGATCCGCTGACCCTGGGCGTGCTCGTGCTCGCGCTGATGATCGCCCAGCGACAGGGCTCGACCTGCCTGCCGCTCGATCCGACGGCGAAGGGCCACCTGCTGCCGCTGGTCACCGAGATCTGCCGGCTCGCCGGCATGCCGGGCGAGGCGCGGCGGATGGTCAAGGCGATCACCCGGCTGACCGGCATGCCGCAGTTCGACTCGGTGGTCGGCACCCGCGACCAGCGGCTGCCGCTGATCGTCGACAACGGCTGCCTGTACACCGAGCGGTCGCGCTGGCTCGAGGACCGCGTCGCGCGCCGGCTCGCCGAGCGCCTGGCCATCGCGCCGACCCCGCGGCCCGAGGTGATCGCCGAGCTCACCCGCCGGCCTGGCGCGGCGACGCTGTCCGGCGAGCAGACCCGCGCGGTCGAGCTCGCGCTCGCCGGCAGCCTGGCGATCGTCACCGGCGGCCCGGGCACCGGCAAGACGATGGTCGCCGCGACGATCGTCCGCGGCCTGGCCCGGCTCGGGATCTCGCAGATCGCGCTCGCGGCGCAGACCGGCAAGGCCGCCAACCGGATCACGCAGATGATCGGCGAGCAGCTCGCGGCGATCCAGGATCCGGCCGAGCTCGACCGCGCGCTCGCCGCCGCGCCGCCGGTCGCGCAGACCCTGCATCGCCTGCTCGGCTACCGCGGCGAGCGGTTCGCGCACCACGCGCAGAGCCCGCTGCCGTACGGCGCGGTGATCGTCGACGAGGCCTCGATGATCGACCTCGAGCTGATGGACGCGCTGCTCGACGCGCTGCCGGTGAGCTCGCCGCTGATCCTGATCGGCGACGCCCACCAGCTGCCGGCTATCGACGTCGGCCAGATCCTCGCCGATCTGGCGTCGGGCGAGGGTCCCGCTGGAGGCCGGGTCGGCGTGCTCGCCCAGAGCTTCCGCATGGACACCCGCGATCCGGCCGGCCGCGCGGTGTACGACGCCGCCGCCGCGGTCCACGCCGGCAACGTGCAGAAGCTGGTCGAGAAGACCCGGCCGCTCGCCCAGGCCCGGGCGCCGGCCGCGCTGGCGTTCTCCGGCGTCGAGTGGGTCGATACCACCGAGGCCAAGGACCCACAGGTGCTGGCGCTCGCGACCGCCGAGGCGCTGTGGCACCACTTCGAGGGCCCGCGCGCGCTGCGCGCCGCCGAGCACGTGTTCCGGTTCGTCGACGGCGTGGTCGACCCGGCGCAGGCCGCCGAGCTCGAGCGGCTGTGGGCGCTGCTCGCGCGCGGGCGCGTGCTGACCGTGACCCGCGCGCTGCAGACCGGCTCGATCGCGATCAACCAGCACCTGCACGAGCTCGCGCTCGAGCGGATGACGGTGACCGGCCAGCCCGAGCTCGTCCCCGGCGAGCCGGTGATGATCACCGCCAACGATTACCCGCGCGGCCTGTTCAACGGCGATCAGGGCATCATCGTGCGCGCCGACGAGGGCCTGGGCCGGCATCACTATCGCGCGGTGTTTCGCGCGGCCGGCGCGCTGCGGCCGTTCGCGATCGAGGCGCTGCGCGACCGGCTCGAGCTGGCGTGGGCGCTGACCGTGCACAAGAGCCAGGGCTCGGAGCTCGACGCGATCGCGCTGATCCTGCCGCACGAGGATCTGCCGCTGGTGACCCGCGAGCTGATCTACACCGCGATCACCCGGGCGCGGACCGGCGTGGCGATCGCCGGGACCAAGGCGCTGCTGGTCGCCGCCGGCAAGCGCCGCGCGGTGCGCTACTCGGGCCTCGACAACCGGCTCAAGGCGCTGGTGCGGCGATGACGGCCGACATCGTGCCCGGCCCGGGCGATCCGGGTTGCCCGCACGTCGAGCGCGACGCCGGGGTCTGCGTGCGCTGCGGCCACTGCGCGCACGAGCTGATCCTCAACGGCGCCTGCTACTTCTGCGGCACGACCGAGCTCGATCCGATCGCGATGTCGCCCAAGAAGCCCGGGGCGACGCTGATCCCGGCGGACCAGCTGTGGCGCAAGAAACCATGAGGGGCCGCGCGCGGCCGGGGTCGTGGCCAAGAACCCTGGTGTGAAGGGCCCCCACCCTGCCGTCCGTGGCTAAGACAACGCTGGCCCGTCCGTCGTGAATCCGTGAGGAGGAGACCGTGAAGACTCGTACCTGGTTACTGCTGATGCTCGCCGCGGCACCTGGTTGCAAGAAGCCGCACGACGGCGACAAGCTCGGGAGCAGCAGCAACGCCGGCACCGCCGCCAACGGCACCGGCAGCGCCCCGGCCTCGCCGATCCCCACCGCCGAGGGCGGCGCGATCGCCGATCTGCCCGTGGTCAGCGATTGCCCGAAGTCGCTCGGCGGCGCCGAGGCGGTCGCCCGCACGATCAAGAAGGAATGCGGCCCGGTGATCGTCACCAAGGAGTACGACGTCAACGGCAGCCTGACCCTCGAGGCCGGCGCGGTGCTCAAGTTCCAGGACGGCGCCGATCTCGAGGTCGGCTACAACGGCGCCGCCAAGCTCATCATCAAGGGCACGGCGCAGGACCCGGTGCTCCTGACCAGCGCCGGCGATGCCGCGCCCGGCGCGTGGCCCGGCGTCCGGCTGTACGAGCACGCCGCCAGGTCCCAGCTCGCGGGCGTGATCATCGAGAACGCCGGCGGCGACAAGGGCGCGCTGTTCGTCGACGCCGCCGACGTCACCCTGACCGGCTCGACGATCCGCAACGCCAAGGACATCGGCCTCAAGGTCGATCACCGCGGCACGTTCGCGAAGATGGCCGACAACACGTTCGACCGGGCCGGCAAGCTGGCGGTGTCGATCTACCCCGAGGCCGTCGGCGGGCTCGGCAGCAACAAGCTCGACGCCGGCGCCGTCGTGCAGATCGAGCCGGGCCACGTCACCGACAGCGCGAAGTGGCAGAACCCCGGCGCGCCGTATCAGCTGATCGGCGAGATCGACGTCGACGGCAAGAACGGCCGCGCCACGCTCGAGATCACCGCCGGCACCGAGCTGCACGGCAAGGATGCCGAGCTCGACATCGGCTACAGCAGCGAGGCCACGCTCGTGGTGTCGGGCACGGCCGACAAGCCGGTCGTGTTCACGGCCGCCGAGGACAAGACGCCGGGCGCGTGGCACGGGATCTGGATCTACGGCAAGGGCGAGGCCAAGATCGCCAACGCGACGATCGCGTATGCCGGCGGCGGCGCAGAGGACCGCGGCGCGCTGATGATGGAGGGCGGCGTCGCGTCGATCACCGGCGTGACGTTCGATCAGAACAAGCGCGGCGTGAACATCAAGGGCGAGCCCGCGCTCAAGGCGTTCGACCACAACAAGCTGTCGGCCAGCGCCGGGCCGGCGCTCGAGATCGTCGCCGACCAGATCGGCGGGCTCGGCACCGGCAACACGTTCGACAAGGACGCGCACATCCAGGTGACGCGCGGCAAGATCCAGCACACGGCGGTGTGGCAGCCGCAGGGCGTGCCGTACGAGGTGACCCAGGAGCTGACGATCGACGACAAGGTCGTGCTGACCCTGTCGCCGGGCGTCGAGCTGGCGTTCGCCACCGACCAGCAGCTCAGCGTCGGCTACAGCAGCGACGGCACGCTCAAGGCGTCCGGCACCGCCGACAAGCCGATCACGCTGCGCCCGCTGCGCGACGACGTGACCTGGAAGGGCGTGTGGTTCTACGAGCACGCCGCGGCCAGCGAGCTCGCCCACGTCCAGATCTCGAGCACCAGCGGCGACGCCGCGATCCAGGTCGAGCACAACGCCAGCGTCAAGCTGAGCGACATCACCGGCACCAGGTGCGCCGGCGCGGTCGTGACCTCGAAGTGCGGCGCGACCCTGACCACGTCGGCGATCAAGGCGGTCGGCGGCACGGCCGAGCTCAAGCCGAGCTGCAAGTAGCGATCAGCGAACCGCGCGGCGCACCGCCAGCAGCCGCAGGATCGCGGCTAGAAGCGGCTAGAAGCTGGCGGCGAACAGCGCGTGCAGCCGCGGCTCGGCCTCGACCGCGGTGGCGATCGCCATCAGCTTCGGGCAATGCTCGGCGAACCATGCGCGCCGCGGCCGCCAGTGGGTCATGGCCGCGACGTAGACGTCGAGGATCGAGAACCGGGCGCCGAGCAGCCACGGGCCCTGGAGATCGGCCTCGACCCGGCGCCACAGCTCGATCCGGTGGGCGTCGGTCGACGCGCGCAGCCGCGGGCCGGCGTCGGCGACCCAGCGCTCCGGCTCGTCGCCGTAGGTGAACGTCGGGTAGATCGCGGCGACGAGGAACACCAGCCAGCGCAGCGCGGCCGGCCGCTGCGGGTCGCCGGGGGGCGGCAGGAGGCCGGCGCCGGGCACCAGCTCGGAGATGTACAGCGCGATCGCCGCGCTCTCGGTCATCACCGCGCCGTCGGGCAGGATCACCGCCGGCACCTGGCCGAGCGGGTTGACCTGGCGCAGGCGCTCGAGCCCGGGGCCGGGCTTGGCGTAATCGACCTCCTCGTGCTCGAACGGGATCTCGGCGAGGGTCAACGCGGCCTCGGCCAGCACCGAGCCGCAGCCCTTGCTGCCGAGCACGCGCCAGGGCGTGCCGGTCATGGATGGGTTGTGGGGCATGCGGCGGGTATAGCAGCCCGCGCGCGGATCAGGTCAGGGTTGGCTGATCGAGCGCCACGCCCATCGCCTGGTAGCCCTTGTCGACGTACACCGTCGAACCGGTGATGCCGCTGGCCAGCGGGCTCGCCAGGAACGCCGCGGTCGAGCCGACCTCCTCGGCGGTGATCGCCTCGGGCAGCGGCGAGTTACGCTTGCAGTACTCGATCATCGTGCCGATGAAGCCGATCGCGCTGGCGGCGCGCGACGCGAACGGCCCGGCCGAGATCGTGTTGACCCGGTGGCCCCACTTGCGGCCGGCCTCGTAGGCCAGCACGCGGGTGTCCGACTCGAGCGCGGCCTTGGCCGACGACATGCCGCCGCCGTAGCCCGGCACGACGCGCTCGGCCGCCATGTACGACAGCGACAGGAACGAGCCGCCCGGCCGCACGATCGGCCCGAGGTGGCTGACCAGCGACACCATCGAGTACGCCGACGCCGACACCGCGCTCAGGTAGCCCTTGCGCGAGGTCTCGAGCAGCGGCTTCTTGACCTCGGAGCCGTTGGCGAGGCTGTGGACCACGATGTCGACACCGCCGTCGGCGGCGATCGCGGCGGCGAGCCCGCCGATCGTGAAGTCGCCCTGGTCGCGGTAGCGCCGGCTGTCGCGCAGCTCGGCCGGCACGTCGTCGAGCTTGTCGTACTCGGCGTCGAGCGGATAGATCTTGGCGAGCTCGAGCTGCTTGCCGTCGCCGAGGTCCATCGACGCCGCGAGCTTGCCGCGCTCGAGCATCATCTTGAAGATGCCGAGCGCCGGCGGCCAGGTCGCGACCGAGACCTTGGCCCCGGCCATGGCCAGCGCCTTGGCGATCGCGAAGCCAAAGCCGCCGTCATCGGCGACGCCGGCGACCAGCGCGTGCTTGCCCGTGAGATCGATGGAGAGCATGCCGGGGTGATCGCGCGAATCCGCGGCGGACGCAATCGACAGTGCTACCGTCGTGTCGTGAAAGATCTGCTGTTCCGCGGCGCCGTCCAGCTCGCGCTACGCACGCCGCTGCATCGCCTGCTCGGCCGCGGCCGCCGGACCGGCGCGGCCGCCGAGCTCGACCCGCAGCTCGCCGCGATCATCGAGGGCCATCGGCTGCTGCGCCTGCCGGCCGTCGAGTCGATGGCGCCGGCGGATGCGCGCGCGTTCGTCGAGTCCGAGCTGGGCGTGCTCGACGTGCCGTCGATCGCGATGGCGAAGATCACCGACACCACCGTAGCCGGGCCGGCCGGCGCGCTGCCGGTGCGGATCTACGAGCCGGCCGGCGCCAGCGCGCACTGGATCGTCTATTTCCACGGCGGCGGCGGCGTGATCGGCTCGATCCACAGCTCGGACGCCGCGACCCGGCTGCTCGCGGCGCAGACCCGCTGCACGATCGCCTCGGTCGAGTACCGGCTCGGCCCCGAGCACAAGCACCCGGCGGCGATCCACGATGCCTGCGCGGCGTGGGACGCGCTCGCGGCCCGGGCCGGCCGCGGCAAGCTCGCGGTGGCCGGCGATAGCTTCGGCGGATATCTGGCGGCGCAGGTCGATCACCACACGCTCGCGACCGGCGCGCGCCGGCCCGATCTTCAGGTGCTGATCTATCCCGCGGTCGACTGGACGCGCAGCCTCGACTCGCACCGGCGGCTCGCCGACGGTTATCTGCTGACCGGCGGGTTCCTCGACTGGTTCATCACCCACTACATGCACGCCGCCGAGGATCGCCGCGCGGCGTCGCCGATGTTCTGGTCCGAGCTGCGCGGCTCGGCGCCGGCGCTGATCGTCACCGCCGGGTTCGACCCGCTGGTCGACGAGGGCGATCGCTATGTCGAGCTGCTGCGCGCCGCCGGTACCCCGGTCGTACACCGCCGCTACCCCACGCTGATCCATGGTTTTCTGAGCATGGGCGGCGGCATCACCGCCGCGCGCGCCGCGATCGACGAGCTGTGCGCCGACATTCGTGGGCT
>DASWOO010001088.1:0-7330 GCA_036404335.1 Kofleriaceae bacterium | reverse complement strand
GCTCGATCCCGTACTCGAGGTTCCAGCCGGCGTTCTCGCGCGACGCGCTCGCGGCCGTGCTCGTCCCCCCGAGCATCCGCTACGTGTACATGGGCGATCTGCTCGGTGGCCGTCCGAACGACCCCGACTGCTACCGCGCGGACGGAACGGTCGACTACGACCGGTGCCGGTCGAAGGCCTTCTTCCAGCGCGGCCTCGAGCGCCTGCTCACCGCTCACCGCAAGGGGATGCGCGTGTGCTTGCTGTGCGCCGAAGGCAAGCCTGGGAGCTGTCACCGCACGAAGCTGATCGGCCGGGCGCTGCAGGACCACGGCATCAGCATCGATCACGTGCTTCCCGACGGCAGCGTGCGCGCGCAGGCGGACGTGATCGCCGAGGCCCTCGGGCCGCAGGGTGACCTGTTCGGCGCGCCCGTCACCGCTCGCAAGGCGCGCCCCGGCTGAGCACCCGCGCCAGGCCGAGCGCGCCGAGCGCGATCATCAAGAGGCCGAGCGTCGCCTCGACGCCGAGGGGCTCGCCGGCGACCAGCGTGTGGCCGAACGGGATCGCGCCGACGACGACGAGCAGGATGTACAGGACGAGCTCTTCGATCGGCATGCGAGCTTGATACCCGCTGCCAGGTCACGAACAGCTCAAGATCGCGTCAGGATCGTGGCTGCGCCGCGGCATGTTACCGTCGGGGCATGTTCGAGGTCGCGCAGCTCGAGCAGCACCGCGCGGTGCTGACCGGCCATTGCTATCGCATGCTCGGATCGCCGGTCGACGCCGATGACGCGGTGCAGGAGACCATGGTCCGCGCGTGGCGCAGCGCGGATCGGTTCGACGGCCGGTCGTCGGCCAGGACCTGGCTCTACAAGATCGCGACCAACGTGTGCCTCGACGCGCTGGCGGATCGCAAGCGGCGGTTCCGGCCTCTCGAAGACGGCCCGAGCGGCTCGGTGAGCTCGACGCTCGAGACCCGCGAGCGCACGCACTGGCTCGAGCCGGTGCCAGACGCGCGCGTGATCCCGCCCGATGCCACGCCGGCCGAGGCGATCGCGCTGCGCCAGAGCATTCGCCTCGCGTTCGTCGCGGCGCTGCAGCACCTGCCGCCGAAGCAGCGCGCGGCGCTGCTGCTGACCGAGGTGCTCGGCTGGTCGGTCGCGGAGGTCGCCGAGGCGCTGGACACGAGCGTCGCGTCGATCAACAGCGCGCTGCAGCGCGCCCGGGCGACCCTGGCGTCGCGCGACGTCTCGCTGACCGAGGCCGAGCCGCTGTCGGACGCGCAGCGCGCGCTGGCCGACCAGTTCTTCGACGCCTTCGTGCGGTTCGATGTCCCGGCGCTGACCCGGCTGCTGACCGATGACGCGACCCTGTCGATGCCGCCGTACACGCTCTGGCTGCGCGGCCACGACGCGATCACCGCGTGGCTGCGCGGGCCGGGCGCCGGCTGCGAAGGCTCGCGGCTGGTGCGCGTGGAGGCGTGCGGCGAGATCGCGTTCGGCCAGTACCGCCGGGGTGGGGCGGAGCCGTGGGCGCTGATCATCGTGGAGCGCCGCGCGGATCGGCTGACCTCGCTGACCTCGTTCCTCGAGGTCGACGCGCTGTTCCCGAAATTCGGCCTGCCGCCGACCTGGGACGGGCCGTCGTCTCCGTCGCCGTGGCCCCCTCCCTGAGTTTTCTTTTCGCGGGACCGATGAGTTTCGGTGGGGCGGGGAGTCTATGGTCTCGAAATGAGCATCTCGATCAATCCCTACATCATCTTCGACGGCACGGCGGAAAAGGCGATCGCGTTCTACGAGCGCGCGCTCGGGATCAAGGCCGAGCAGGTATCGCGGTTCGGTGACATGCCGGGCGGCCAGATCCCCGAGGAGCACAAGCAGCGCGTGATGCACGCGCGGATCCCGTTCGGCAACGCCGCGCTGATGGTGAGCGACTGCCAGGTCGGCATGCAGGTGCCGCCGGGCAGCAACATCCACTGCTCGCTGCAGATCGACGATCTCGCCGACGCGCGCGCCAAGTTCGACGCGCTGGCCGAGGGCGGCCAGGTCGAGATGCCGCTGCAGGAGATGTTCTGGGGCGCGACGTTCGGCTCGCTGGTCGACCCGTTCGGCGTCCAGTGGATGATCAACTGCGAGACCAAGAAGGCCTGAGCGCACGTGCGCCAGATCTTCGTCAACCTCGCCGTGCGCGACCTCGCGCAGGCCAAGCGGTTCTTCACCGAGCTGGGCTTCGAGCTCAACCCGCAGTTCACCGACGACAAGGCCGCGTGCATGATCGTGAACGACCAGGCGTTCGTCATGCTGCTCGCCGCGCCGTTCTTCCAGACCTTCACGAAGCGCGAGCTCTGCGACACGTCGCGCGCGACCGAGGGCATGTTCGCGCTGTCGTGCGCCAGCCGCGCCGAGGTCGATGACCTCGTCCACAAGGCGATCGCCGCGGGCGGCCGCCACGCGATGGAGCCGCAGGACCACGGGTTCATGTACGGCTGGAGCTTCTACGACCTCGATGGCCACCACTGGGAAGTCGTGTGGATGGACCCGAAGGCCGCGCCGCCGCACTGATCGCCGCGCGGCCGCGGTGTAGTCGGCCTAGTCGCGCTCGCGGACGGAGTACTCGAGCTTCCAGCGGCCGTGGCCGTCGCGGGCGACGCACCACAGCTCGAGGGTGCCGACCTCGGTGACGTGGGCCTCGAGGCGGACGGGGACGAGCTGGCCGGCGGCGCGGCTCTGGCCGTCGCTGCTGGGGGCGCCGGCGGGCTCGGCGTCGACGAGCTTCTCGACCGGGTCGAGCTCGACCATGCCGTCCTCGTCGGCGTCGATCAGGGCGCCGGCGGTGTCGTCCTTGCGGTTGGCGGCGGCGAAGAACCGGAAGGTCGCGAGCTCGCCGACGACCAGGCCGAGCTCGTCGTCGGGCAGCTCGACGGTCGAGCCCTCCTCGAGGCCCTGCGGCGCGACGCACAGCGCCTTGACCGGCGGGGTGAAGCCCGGGATCGCGGGCATCGCGCTGTCGATGCCGATGTAGTAGGCGCGCGCGGTGCCGCCGCGGATCCGGACGCCGTGGCCGCGGCGGACCTGGCCGAAGTGCGCGGCGCCGAGCGCGACGGCCTGATCGAGGTCGGCGCCGGCGAGCACGGTGACGTCGCGGCCGGCCCAGGTGCGGAGCAGCTCGACGATCCGGGCCTGCAGCGCCGGCGCCTTCATCACGCCGCCGTTGAACAGCACGTGGCTCGGCATGCGATCGAACCGGGCGAGGAACTCGGCGAGGTGCCGGGTGACCGCCGGGTCGTGCGCGTAGGGCAGGCCCATCTCGCGCAGGCCGCCCGCGCGGCGGCGCTGGGCCTTGACCCCGGCCTCGACCCGCGGGAAGAAGCCGTCGATCAGCATGGCCTCGGCCTGGGCGCGCGTGACCTCGGCTTTGATCGTGCCGCCGATCAGCTTGCTGCCGCGGCCGAGGATCGACACCGGCACCGACTCCGGCGCCGCGTCGCCGAGCAGCTGCTCCTTGGCGCGCCGGCAGGCGTGGACGAGCGCGCGCTGCTGGAGCGCGTCGAGCGTGCGGCCCAGGCCGACGATCGCCGCGAGCGCGAGGTCCATGTTGTCGCCGCCGAGCAAGATGTGATCGCCGACCGCGATCCGCTCGAGGGCGAGGCTGCCGCCCTCGCTGGTGATCTCGATCAGCGAGAAGTCGGTGGTGCCGCCGCCGACGTCGCACACCAGCACGACGTTGCCGGGCGCGAGGTCCTTGCGCCAGGCGTCGCCGCGGGTCGCCAGGTACGCGTAGAACGCGGCCTGCGGCTCCTCGAGCAGGGTGACCCGGTCGAACCCGGCCTCGCGCGCGGCGACCACGGTCAGCTCGCGCGCGACCGGATCGAACGACGCCGGCACGGTGACCAGGACGTCCTGCTCGTCGGCCGGCTCGTCGGGGTGAGCGTCGTCCCACGCCGCGCGCAGGTGCGCGAGGTACCGCGCCGACGCGTTGACCGGCGAGACCCGCTCGCCGTCCATCTCCGGATCGAGCTCGCGCTGCGCGCCGCGGAACGGCAGGACCTGCGCGGTCCGGTCGATCGACGGGTTGCACAGCCACGACTTGGCCGACGACACCAGCCGGTGCGGCAGCTCGGCGCCGCGCTCCCGCGCGAACGTGCCGACCGCGTAGCGCAGCGGGCCCGACCACGGCAGCTGGAGCTGCGCCGACGGCACCTCGAGCTCGCTGGGCAGCAGCAGGAACGATGGCAGGGTCGGGCGCTCGGCGAGCTCGCCGGGGCCGACGATCTGCGCGATCGGCTGGGTGCGGACCGCGCCGTCGTCATCGGCGACGGCCAGCGCGGAGTTGGTGGTTCCGAGATCGATTCCGAGGGTCTTCACAGCTCGACTTCCGCCGGGGCGATCACCATGCGATCGATGCCTTCGGCCAGCGCCGGCAGCCTGGCGTCTACCACGCGCCAGCCGTGGTGGCGAAGCGTGCCGCGAAACGGCGGCTCGCCCCTGGCCTCGCCGATCAGCCGGACCTCGGCCGGGTCGAAGCCCTTGGGCACGGAGACCTTGGCCTCCTCGGCGCCGGGCATCACCGGCTCGAGCGACAGGTGCTGGGCCAGCACCTTGCGGCAGCCGCGGTGGACGTCGCGGGCGGCCGCGCCGATGTCGGCGTCGGTGAAGCCGTCGAGCGGCTCCTGCAGGAAGTCGACGAGCCGGCCCTCGCGCTGGAGCAGGGCGAGCAGCGCCATCGCGCCGTCGCGGTGGTGCTGGGCGGTGCTGACCCGCGGCCGGTCCGGCTCCTTGGGCCGGCCGGGCTCCTTGGTAGGCTCTCGGGCGGGCTCCTTGGCGGGCTCCCGGGCAGGCTCCCGGGGCTCCCGGGCGGGCTCCTTGACGGCCACCGGCTCCTTGCCGCTCGGCTGCGACACCGGTGTCGTGGTTTCCGGCAGGAGCGCCAGGGCGCCGGCGGGCAGCTGCTTGCCGAACAGCACCCGGAAGAAGCACGCGAACGCGAGGAACATGCGCGACATGGCAGCGGGATCTAATGAGGACCGGGCAGGGCGGCGCAAGTCACGGCCCGCCAAAACGCCGGCAAGTCGTATGAATCTTCAAGGTTTGCGTGCTGTGGCGCGCCGCACGTCAGGGGTGGTTCGGCGTTTGCTTCGGCTGTGCCGCATGCGCCTCCTCCTCGCGTCCCTGCTTGTCGCCGGCAGCCTCGCCGGCTGCGCCGTCACCCACGCCGAGGATGACCAGCCCCCGGGCCGGCTGTGTCCGGCCTCGCTCGCGCTGCTGCTCGACCCGTCGACCGGCACCTGCATGGGGTTCGCACCCCCGGAGTGCACCGGCGACACCGAGCCCGCGCACGACGACTTCGCCGGCTGCCACTCGACCTGCGACGGCCTGGGGGAGGCCGACTGCCTCGACACCGCCGGCTGCCGCGCTGGCTTCCTGCTGAACGCCAGCGCGCAGCCCCAGTACTGGACGTGCTGGGCGACCGCGCCGTCGGGGCCCGATCACAGCACCGCCTGCACCGGGCTGTCCGCGCTCGACTGCTCGCGCCACGACAACTGCGCCGCGAGCTACCTCAAGCACGCCGACGGAACGACGACGTTCGACTCGTGCGGCTACCAGCCCGGCGTGTAAAGCGTCTATGCTTTTGCCGTGGCCTCCCGCACCGGCGATGATCGGCCGACCGTCGATCTCGGGCCGCGGAGCACGGACTTCGAGGACGAGGCCGGCACGGTCCTCGACGGCGAGCCGGACCAGGGCCTCGCCGCCGCGGCGCAGCTCTCGACCCCGCCGCGCGCGGTCGCGCCGCCCGCCCTCGACGTTCACCACCAGCCGACCCAGCAGCTGAGCGGCGGGCGCAAGGCCGGCTCGGTCTCCAAGTCGCACGCGACCGGCTCGCCGGTCGACGCGATGAAGTTCGACGAGATCGAGCGGACCCGGATCTTCCTGCGGTTCGTGATCGCGCTGACCGCCGGCGGCGTCATCGTCGCGCTGGGCACCACCGGCGATCCCGTCGCCAAGGTCGTCGTGCTGATCGGCTCGGGCATGGCGGCGGTCGGCTCGCTGTTCCTGCTGTTCATCCTGCGCGACGCGGCCAGCTACCACCCGCGCCGGCTGGTGATCCCCGCGCTGCCGGTCCTGATCGGCTCGATGTCCGGCGTGTACTACTGGGGCGCCGGCTCGCCCGTGGCCGCGCTGCTGGTCTACGGCATCTACTTCTTCAGCCTGGGCTCCGACCAGCGGATCACCCGGCTCATGTACAGCCTGGTCGCGGTCATCCACGGCGCGCTCGGCCTGGGCATCCTGACCGGCGTGCTCGCCGACCACGGCGTGGTCCAGATCGGCCAGCTGCCCGGCAAGGAGCAGGTCGCGATCCTGTGCATCGTCGAGGTGCTGTACTTCACCGCCTACTACACCGCGCGGGTCAGCCAGCGGGTGACGCTCGACGCCATGCAGCAGCTCGAGCAGGCGGTGCGCGGCAACGCCCAGCGCGACGCGCTGCTCGCCGAGGCCCGGGCCGAGCTCGATCGCGCGCTCAAGATCGGCGGCCCCGGCCGGTTCACCGACCAGGTCATCGGCTCGTTCCGGCTCGGCGTGCTGATCGGCCGCGGCGGCATGGGCGAGGTCTACGAGGCGCTCGCGGTCGCCGACCACCGCGAGGCCGCGGTCAAGCTGCTGCACGCCGGCACCCTGGCCGACCCGCTCCACGTCCAGCGGTTCCTGCGCGAGGCCCAGACCGCGGCGCGGCTCGACACCCCGCACGTCGTCCGCGTGCTCGAGGTCGGCACGACCTCGGGCGAGATCCCGTACATCGCCATGGAGCGGCTACGCGGCCACGACCTCGCACACCAGCTGCGCCGCCAGCGTCGGTTGCAGCTCGCGCAGATCAAGGTGCTGGTCGACCAGCTGGCGATCGGCCTCGAGGCCGCGCGGGTCGCCGGCATCGTCCACCGCGACCTCAAGCCGCACAACGTGTTCTTCGCCGAGGAGGCCGGGCTGCGGCGCTGGAAGATCCTCGACTTCGGGGTGTCGAAGGCCGGCGGCACCGGCACGCTGACCCAGGGCCATGTGGTCGGCACGCCGGCGTACATGGCGCCCGAGCAGGCGCGCGGCGAGGACGTCGACCACCGCGCCGACGTGTACTCGCTGGCGGCGATCATCTTCCGATCGGTGACCGGGCACCCGGTGTTCACCGGCAAGGACGTGCCGAGCACGCTGTACGAGGTCGTGTACCGGGTGCCGACCCGGCCGTCGCTGCTGGCGCAGGTGTCCGACGACGTCGACCGCGTCCTGGCGATCGGCCTGGCCAAGGATCCGCGCGATCGGTTCGCGTTCGCGCTCGAGCTCGCGCGCTGGTTCGCGGCCGC
>DASWOO010001087.1:0-2084 GCA_036404335.1 Kofleriaceae bacterium | reverse complement strand
CCGCGATCACGCTGGTCGCGACGATTCCCTTCGTCCTCCTCGGCGCCGACACCGCGTTCGCGCTGATCGGCGCGGCGATGGTGATCCGCGGCTTCGGCATCGGCATGTCGATCATGCCCGCGATGACGGCCGCCTACGCCGTCCTGACCCCGCAGCAGGTGACCCACGCGACGCCGCAGCTGACCACGCTGCAAAGGGTCGGCGGCTCGATGGGCACGGCGATCCTCACCGTCGTCCTGCAGGGGCACCTGGAAACGGCGGGCGCCTCGCAGGGCGCGATGGCGAACGCCTACGGCACCACGTTCATCTGGGTGATGGGCATCACCGCGGCGGCGCTCCTGCCGACCCTGATGCTGTCCCGGATCGAGCGGCGGGCGCGGCGCGGCGAGATTGACGCGGCGCCGGCGAAGCCGCGGCTGCCCGAGCCCGACACCCGCGAGCTCGCCTGGGAGTCGGCATGAGCGACGCCGCCCACGCGGGGCGTGACGCGGCGCTGGCCGGGCTGCGCGAGGAGTTCGGCGCGCTGCTCGGCGCCGAGCGCCGGCTGCGCAGCCGCGACTCGCACCGCAAGGAGGCGGGCGGGCTGACCAACGCCCAGGTGCGGGCGCTCTTCGTCCTCGGCGCCCACGAGGAGTCGACCGCCGGCGAGATCGCCGAGCGGGCGCGTCTCAGCCCCGGCGCCGTGAGCGGCATGCTCGACGAGCTGGAGGGGGCCGGGATCGTCAGCCGGGTCCGCTGCGCCGACGATCGCCGCCGCGTCCTCGTCAACCTGACCGACGCCGGGCGCGAGGTGCTCGGTGAGCGCAAGCGGCGCTGGACGAAGCGCTGGGAGGACGCGATGGACGGCGTCGACGACCGCGACCTGGAGGCCGCCGCCGAGGTGATGCGGCGGATCGCCGCCTCGCTCGAGGACGTCTGATCGGGAGCGCCCGGCGCTCAAGCGAAGACCGCCGGGCGCCGATCTATAAAGCAGCCGGCCGACCGGCAGGGCCAGACGGCCAGACTCCCCGTTTTGATGGTTTCGACGAACAACTCCCGCGAGCGCGGTCCGCTGCCGCGCCGCTTCCTCGGCCGCCTGCGCCGACTGCCGGCGCCGGTCTGGACGCTGGCGACGATCTTCGGCGTCGCCGGCGTGATGTGCCTGTTCGCGGCCGCCTTCCCGATCTCGAAGACCGCCCCGCGTGAGCTGGCGACGATCGTCGGCGCCTGCCTGATCGTCGCCTCGCTCGTCCTCCTGCGCTTCGGCGCGCGACTGCCCGAGATCGGCCTGCAGGGGCTGGCGATCGGCGGCACGCTGGTCAACGCGCTGCTCGTCTCGCAGGCGACGACCAACTATGGCGCCGCGCTGAACAGCATGGCCTGGATCTGGGTGGCGATCTACGCGGGCCAGTTCTTCGATCAGCGGGCGGTGCGGATCCAGGTCGCGGCGATCGGCGTCGCGTCGGCCGCCGCGCTGGCGATCTGCGGGCTGCCGGGGCTGGTGACCGCCTGGGTTCTGGTCGCGGGGTCCTCCATCCTCGCCGGCGAGGCCCTCGCCCGGCTCAACACGCGCCTGCGGACCCAACTGGTGACCGATCCGCTGACCGGCCTGCTGAACCGCGCCGGTTTCGGCGAGGCGGCCGAGCGGCTGCTGGCGCTGGCGGAGCGCGAGGGCCTGCCGGTCAGCGTCGCCTTGATCGACCTCGACGGCTTCAAGCAGGTCAACGATCTCAAGGGGCACGCCGCAGGCGACGAGCTGCTGGTCGAGCTCGGCCGCGCCTGGGCGCGCGAGCTGCGCGACTCCGAGGTCCTGGCGCGCCTCGGTGGCGACGAGTTCGCGCTCCTGTTCGTCGCCGACGGTGACGCCGCCGTCGACGCGCTCGGCAGGCTGCGCGAAGCCGTGCCGGTCGGCTGGAGCGCCGGCGTGGTCGAGTGGCGGCCCGGCGAGTCGCTCGAACGGGCGATGGCGCGCGCCGACGAGGATCTCTACCGCGCCAAGCGCGAGGCGCGGGCGCGCACCCGCCTTGCCATCATTGGGTAGTGCCACCCGCTCGCCTGATCAGCGTCAACGTCGGTCTCCCGCAGGTGGTCGACACCGGCCGGCG
>DASWOO010001086.1:0-3472 GCA_036404335.1 Kofleriaceae bacterium | reverse complement strand
GTCGCCAGGGTCGCGGCTCCGACCGTCCACACCGACGCGGTGCGGATCCCGGCGGCGATCACCGGCGCGGCGAGCGGCAGCTCGACCCGCCACAGCAGCTGGCCGCGGTCCATCCCCATGCCGCGCGCGGCCTCAACCGTCGCGGCGTCGACCCCGGCGAGGCCGGTGATCGCGTTGCGCAGGATCGGCAGCAGCGCGTAGAGCGTCAGCGCGATCGCCGCCGGCGCGAACCCGAACGACGACAGCCCGACGCCGAGGCCGTGGCTCGCCGCGAGCAGCGGGACCATCAGCGCGAGCAGCGCCAGCCCAGGGATGGTCTGGATCGCGCCGGCGATGGTCAGCACCGGGCCCGCGAGGCGCGGCCGCGCGGCCAGGGCGACCGCGAGCGGCAAGCCGAGCGCGCCGGCGATCGCGAGCGAGACCAGCACCAGCGCCAGGTGCGACACGAGCAGCGGCGGCAGCCCGGCGATCAGCTCACGCAGATCAGTCGACACGGCCCGCCTCCCCTGGCTCGCGCACCGCCGCGGCCTCCGTGCCCGCGCCAACCTCGCTCGCCGCGCGCGCGCCGGTTGCCAGCGCGGCCAGCCGCGCGCTCTGACCGCGCACCACGTCGACCAGCCGGGCCACGTAGTCGTCCGCCGGCTGGCTCACCAGCACCTGCGGCGTCGCGATCTGCCGGATCTGCCCGGCGCACATCACGACCACGCGGTCCGCCAGGCTCAGGGCCTCGACCATGTCGTGGGTGACCAGCAGGGTCGTCAGCCCGAGCTCGCGGTGCAGCCGCGCCAGCTCGCCCTGCAGACCGACCCGCGTGATCGGATCGAGCGCGCCGAACGGCTCGTCGAGGAGGAGCACCTTCGGCCGCGCCGCGAGCGCGCGCGCCACGCCGACCCGCTGGCGCTGGCCGCCGGACAGCTGATCGGGGAACCGCGCGCGGTACTCGGCCGGCGGCAGGCCGACCAGCGCGAGCAGCTCGTCGACCCGCGCGGTGATCTGACCGCGCGGCCAGCCGAGCAGGCGCGGCACCATCGCGACGTTGTCGGCGACCGAGAGGTGCGGCAGGAGCCCCGCGTGCTGGATCACGTAGCCGATCGTCCGGCGCAGCGCGACCGGGTCTTCGCCGCGCACGTCGCGGCCGGCGACCCGCACCGCGCCGGCGTCGGGGTCGATCAGCCGGTTGACCATCTTGAGCAGCGTGGTCTTGCCGCTGCCCGACTCGCCGAGCACGGCGACCAGCTCGCCCTCCGCGATGGTCAGCCGCGCGCCGACCACCGCCCAGCGCTGCGCGCGGCCGTAGCGCTTGGACACATCGGACAGCTCGATCATGGAGACCCGCGCCGCTGCTACAGCCCGTGCACCAGCGCCGCGAGCTGATCGCGCTGGCCCGGCGCGAGGCTCGCCGCGAGCTTGCGCAGGAACTGGGCTTCGGTCTCGGCGTGGCTCGCGTACGCGGTCTCGAACCGGCCGAACACCAAGGTGATCGCGGCGATCTCGGCGTTGGCCTCGGCCAGGTGATACACGCGGGCCAGCGCGCCGCAGATCGCGTCGTGCGCCACCGCCATCGCCTGCACCGCCTGGCCCAGCTCGCTCGACTCGCCGGCATCCGGAAACGCCTCGGTCACGAACGGGAACAGGCCCTCTTCTTCGCGCGCGAAGTGGCGGAACACCAGCTCGCGAAGCTCGCCGACCTGCTTGACCAGCGCCCGGGCCAGGCCATCGCCGCCTTCGCGATCGAGCGCGCGGATCGCCGACCCGACCGCGAGCACGCGGCGGTTGATGTCGGCGTGGTCGTGGGTGAGATCGTCGATCGGATCGGACATGGCATCAGCCCCGCGACGAGGCGCGGAGGCCGGGCAATGTACCACCATCTCGGACCCGGCTCAGTCGATCAGCGACAGCTCCCGCAGCGCGATCTCGCACCGGTCGTGCGCGTCCTGATCGAGCGGCTCGCCGTGGGCCATGACCACGCGGTCGAAGTCCCACGCCAGGATCTTGTCGATCGATCGGCCGAACGCGGCGCGGTCGACGACCCAGTGCTTCCACATCTTCGGCATCCCGAACCGGCGGTAGATGCCCATCAACCGCAGCGGGATCGAGCTGAGCAAGCCCTCACTCTGCTGGATATTGAAGAACAGGTCCGCGGTGTAGATCGTCTTTGACGGCCGGTGGAAGAACACGACCTCGTTGCGCCGCGGCGCGCCCTCGACCACCACGTAGGACAGCACGTCATCGTAGGGCCACGCGTCGCGGTCGAAGGTCAGCATCGGCGCGAGCGCCGGCTTCTTCTCGGCCAGACCCGCCGGGCCCCACATGGTCAGCGGGCGATAACGCTCGATCGCTTCCTGCATGTGGACGTGATGGAGCAGGCTCGGCGCGACCAGGGTTACCGGCCCGGTGCCGACCTCTGCCGCCTCGTGGCGAGTGGCGACCGGCGAGATCAAGATCTGTCCGCCCGAAGCAGTCTCATCGACGAGCATCGAGCGGACCGGGATGGTCACGCCCGGCAGCATGTGCAGCCTCGAGTTGAAATAGCGCGCCTGGGGCACGCGCGAAACGGCCAGCCCGGCGGGCGATTCCGCCCATGACCGGACGGTCTCGGCCAGCTCTCCCGCATCGCGGCTCATCGGTAGGCCGCGATGCGAATTGTTGGTAGATGTTGTCATACGATCCTCGCGCCGACTGACTGCACGCGTCGTACCCGGCGACCTACCCAGGCGAGCGTCGCGTGCTTTTCCGCACGGCGAGCACGCCTTACCTGAGCTGACAGGTAACCCACGACAAGCCATCAGTTTTATTGTCGTTTTACAGCACCCTCACGGTAGGATGCGGAATGCGGTTTTTGGCGATTCCGATGGTGCTCGTCGTGGCTACGGCGGGCTGTTCCAGCAAGAGCGGTGGCGGCGGCGGCGATGACGACGGCTCGACATACGACAGCGTCGTGATCGAGCCGGCCGACGCGTCCGTCAACATCATGCTCGGTGGCATGGCAACGCAGGCCTATCAGGTCTTCGGGCTCAAGGGCTCCGACAAGACCGAGATCACGGCCAAGTGCCAGCTGTCGATCGATCCCGACTTCGGCGCGTTCAGCGGCGCGACGGTCACCGTCGCCAGCCGCGGCGGTAAGGCGCCGGTCGACGCGCTGTGCGGCAACGCCCAGGCGACGACGGTCTATCTCGACGTCCACATGAGCGGCGCGATCGTCGATCCGACCGCGCCCGCCAACTCGGGCGACCTGTTCGGCGGCGCGACCGCCGGCACCGACGACGCGCGCAAGCCCAAGATCGAGTACCCGGTCGACAAGGCCGTCTCGCCGCGCAACATCCCGGCGATCGAGATCCAGTACACCGCCGCGGGCAACGACCTGTTCCACATCGCCCTGACCTCGAGCCACGGCACGATCGACGTCTACACCACGACGCCGCAGCAGAAGCTGGATCCGGCGGCGTGGGCGTCGGTCGCCAACACAGCCTCG
>DASWOO010001085.1:0-3103 GCA_036404335.1 Kofleriaceae bacterium | reverse complement strand
ATGCAGGCCGAGGGCAAGGTCACCGAGCTCCAGGGCGAGGCGCGTCAGAAGGCGAACGAGTAACGCGCTCGCGCGGTCACGGTAGCTGATACACCGACATCCACGGTCGGAAGTTCAGCTCACCGGTGACCGCGATCCGCTTCCCCCGATCCGAGGCAATCGACACGGGCACCGATACGAGTCGATGAACACCACCGTGCCGTCCGGACATCGATGTTGCAGCTGTGCTCGCACCTCACGGCCGTGGAGCCCGCGGAGACCTCGAGCCGGCCCGTACCGCTCCCGGTGAACACGATGTGGACCCGGTGCTGTCCGGGCGGGACGACGCTCGGAGCGAGCTCCAGCGCCGGGCCCGACGGATCTTCGGGCCCGGCGTTGACCCCACAGGCAGCGCTCATCGCGATGGCCACGAACAGGAATGGTCGCGCAGATCGAATCGTGTGCACGGACCATCGCACGTGCCAATCATTCGGTAGCTGGCAACACCTGGCCGATCCCGGGTGGAGCGTGCCACCGCGCGCTCAGCGGCAGAGATCGTCGCTGCCCGGGCGCACGACGCAGCCGGCGGCGCAGCGCTTGGGCGAGGTCCCGGCGCCATTGCTACAGGTGTAGAGCGTCTGCGGATCCCCGGCGAGCTTGTCGCCGCCGCAGTACGCGCTGCCGTCGATGCAGGTGCCGCCGGCCCCGGCGCACGCGTCGTCCATCCCGGGGTTGACGACGCAACCGCCGGCGCATCGGCCGCGCGCGTGCGGCACGCCGCCCGCGTTGCACTCGTACAGCGTGGCGGGGTCACCGGCGAGCCGGTCACCGCCGCAGTAGAACGCTCCCGCGGTGCAGACATCGATCGGCGCCAGCTCGAGCTCGATCGTCGCGTGGCCGCCCGGCGCGAGCATCGCGGTCGCCGCGCCGGTGCCGCGCACCGTGGCGCCGAGCTTGCCGGCCGCGACGACCCCGACCGCCAGCGGCGCCGCGCCCGGCAGGTCGAGCACGATCGCGGTCGACAGCGGCAGCTGCGTGGTGTGGCCGCCCGGGGCCTCGGTCGTGGTCGTGGCGTGCAGCGCGCCGTACAGGATGTCGAGCTCGAGCTGATCGATCGCCGTCACGCTCGTCGAGCGGACGTCGACCCGCACGCAGGTCTCCACGCCGGCGCACGGATCGTCGTCGCCGCCGCACGCCGCCAGCGCGATCGCCGCCGCCAGCCCCGCCGCGCGGATCACGGCCGGCACCCCGCGGCATCGCAGGTCACCGGCGGGAGTCGCGCGTCGCCGTCGCTGCGGGTCAGGCCATAGGTCACGCCCGCGGCGGTGATCGCCACCGCGCCGACCGCCGTCCAGAACCACCAGCGATGGGTCACCGGTGTGGGCTCGGCGGGGGCGGGGCGGGGCGCAGGGGGCGCGATCACCGTCACCGGCGCCACGGCCTCGCGCGGCTGCAGGCACCCGGCGCGCAGCGCGATCAGCTCGGCGACCCGCGGATCCCCCGCCGGCACGCGCGACAGGAAGCTCTCGATATCGACCAGCGCCGCTCGGCAGTCGCCGAGCGCGACCTCGGTCATCGCCAGCCAGCGATACGGGTTCGGCCGGTCGGGCACCAGGCTGCTCGCCAGGGTCAGCTCCGTGCGCGCCAGCACGTAATCGCCCGCACGGTACGCCGCGACCCCGCGATCGAGGTGATCCAGCGCATCCCGGGCCGGATCCGCGCGTCCGGCGCCCGGGGCGGCATAGCCCGGGGAACCGGCCGCGGTGGCGAGCATCACCGCCGCCGCGATCCACGTCACCCGCGCATTCATCTCGTGCCACGATATCGTCTGCGCGATAGTGTCGCAACGCGCACCGCGCGAACGATGGCCGAGCGCACGATTGGAAACTACATCCTCGGACCGATCCTCGGCCGCGGCGGCACGAGCAGCGTCCACGCCGCGGCGCACCGGTTCCTCGGCGATCCGGTCGCGATCAAGCTGCTGCGCGACCACCTCGCCAGCGATCCCGACGCGACCGCCGCGTTCCTCGCCGAGGCCACCCGGACCCGCGCGATCGTGCACCCCAACGTGGTCCGCGTGCTGGACTTCGGCAGCGACGGCGATGATCTGTACCTCGTGATGGAGCGGCTCGAGGGCGAGAGCCTCGCGACCCGGCTCGCGCGCAGCCGCTGGCTCGACGAGCCTACCGTGCGCCGGCTCGGCGCCGCGATCGCCGATGGCCTCGCGGCCGCCCACGCGCGCGGCATCGTCCACCGCGACCTCAAGCCGGGCAACATCATGCTGCCCACCGATCCCGACGGCGCGCCGAAGGTCGTCGACTTCGGCATCGCGCGCGGCTCCGCGACCGTCACCGGCTCGCGGGTCGGCACGCTCGCGTACATGGCCCCCGAGCAGCTCGCGGGCGGCCTGGTCGCGCCGTGCAACGACGTGTGGTCGCTCGGCGTGGTGCTGTTCGAGGCGCTGACCGGTCAGCTGCCGTTCGAGGACTTCGACGGCGGCCGCACGCCGCAGCTGGTCGATCTGCCCCCGCGGCTCGGCTCACTCACCGAGGTGTCGCCTGCGCTCGACGCCCTCGTCGCCGCGTGTCTGGCGCGCGATCCGGGCCAGCGGCCGGCGTCGATGCAGGCGGTCGCAGCCGCCCTGCGCGCGCCGGTGACCGACCAGCGGTTCACCGAGGAGCTCCCGTCGGCCGTGGGCGCGGCGCAGCTCCGCAATTCAGGTCGCGATCCTGCCGCGCCGCCGGCCGCGGCGCCTGGCGCGCGGCGTCGGGGCCGGCGGATGCTCGCGCTCGCGACCGCCATCGTCGTGATCGCCGCGATCGGGATCGGGCTGTCGCGCCAGCTGCACGAGGACCGCGCGCCGGTCCGCCTTCCGCCGCTCGCCGGCTCCGCCGCGCCATCCGCCGGCTCCGCCGCGCCATTCGCCGGCTCCGCCGCGCCGTCCGCCGGCTCCGCCGCGCTCCCCGCGGTCCCCGCGGTCCCGGCGATCTCCCCGGTCCCGGCGCGCACCACCGTCGAGGTCCGCAGCGTCCCGCCCGGCGCCGCGATCCTCGTCGACGGCGTGCGCGTCGGCGTCACGCCCGCCACGCTGCCGCTCGCGCTCCCCGCGTCGATCGTCGTCACC
>DASWOO010001084.1:0-1790 GCA_036404335.1 Kofleriaceae bacterium | reverse complement strand
CATGCCGCGGTCGATCGCTTTGCACATGTCGTATACGGTCAACGCGGCCGCGGAGACTGCCGCCAGCGCTTCCATCTCGACCCCGCTGCGATCGAACGCACGCACCGTCGCCACGATGTGGACGGCGTCCCGCGCGACCCGCAGGTCGACGTCGACGCCGGTGAGCCGCAGCGGGTGACATAGCGGAATGATATCCGATGTTCGCTTGGCCGCCTGGATCGCTGCGATCCGCGCCACACCCAGCACGTCGCCCTTGCCGATCGTGCCGGCGCGCACAGCGCGGGCGGTCGCCGGTTGCATGCGGATCACGCCGCTGGCGGTCGCGGTGCGCGCGGTCTCCGGCTTGGCGCCGACCTCGACCATGTGCACCGCGCCGGCCTCGTCGAAGTGGGTGAGCCCGTGCGGGGCGCTGCGCCGTGGCATGCGCCCTGTTCTACCCCAGCTCGCGGCCCGGGTGGGCGCGGCGCGAGTTACTCGACCGTGACCGACTTCGCCAGGTTGCGCGGCTGGTCGATGTCGGTGCCCTTGAAGTCGGCCACGTAGTACGAGAGCAGCTGGAGCGGCAGCACGGTCAGGATCGGCTGCAGCTCGATCGCCGAGTCCGGCACCAGGATGACGTCGTCGGCATGGCCGCCGATCTCGGCGTCGCCCTTGGTCGCGACCGCCAGCACCTTGCCCTGGCGCGCGCGGACCTCGGCGAGGTTGGACACCACCTTCTCGTAGTGCGGGCCGCGCGGCGCCAGCACGACCACCGGCAGGTGCTCGTCGATCAGCGCGATCGGCCCGTGCTTCATCTCGCCGGCGGCGTAGCCCTCGGCGTGGATGTACGAGATCTCCTTGAGCTTGAGCGCGCCCTCGAGCGAGATCGGGTACTGCGCGCCGCGGCCCAGGAACAGGAAGCCGGTGGCGTGGCCGTAGCGCCGCGCCAGCGCCTGGAGCTGCGCGCCGCCCTCGACGACGTCGCGCATCTTCTGCGGCAGCTGGGTCAGCTCGCCCAGGAGCTCGCGCGCCCGCTCGCGGCTCAGCGTGCCGGTGCGGCGGCCCAGGTAGATCGCGAACAGGGTCATCGCGACCAGCTGCGTGGTGAACGCCTTGGTCGACGCCACGCCGATCTCGGGGCCGGCGTGCGTGTAGAACGCGTAGTCCGCCAGCCGCGGGATGGACGCCTCGACGACGTTGGAGATTGCCAGGACCTGCGCGCCCTTCTTCTTGGCCTCGCGGATCGCCTCCATCGTGTCGAGCGTCTCGCCCGACTGGCTGACCGCGACCACGAGGTCGCCCGGGCCCAGGATCGGATCGCGGTAGCGGAACTCCGACGCCAGGTCGACCTCGACCGGGATCCGGGCGAGCGCCTCGACCAGGAACTCGCCGACCATCGACGCGTGGTACGAGGTGCCGCACGCGATGAAGATGATCCGCTTGATCTTCTTCACGTCGAGATCGATGCCGTCGAGGATGACGTCGTCGTGCTCGAGATCGACCCGGCCGACCAGCGTGTCGGCGACGGCGCGCGGCTGCTCGTGGATCTCCTTGAGCATGTAGTGCTTGTAGCCGCCCTTCTCCGCCTGGACGGCCGACCACGTGATGGTCTTGGGCTCGCGGTGGTGCGGCTTGCCCTCGAAGTCGGACAGCTGCACGCCCTGGCGCGTGACCGTGACCATCTCGCCCTCTTCGACGAAGATGACCCGGCGGGTCTCCGACAGGATCGCGGTGACGTCGGACGCGACGTAGTTCTCGCCGTCGCCGAGGCCCACGACCAGCGGCGAGCTGTTCTTGGCGGCGACCAGCGT
>DASWOO010001083.1:0-1683 GCA_036404335.1 Kofleriaceae bacterium | reverse complement strand
CCGGCGCTCGAGCTGCGGATCGGCCGCGATCTGTTCTCGTGGCTGTCGATCGGCGTCACGCTGGCGGCGTCGAGCCACGAGGCGACCACGCCGCCACCGCCGACCGGCGAGTGGTTCCAGCTGTACCGCGGCGCGGCCGAGGCCCGGATCGGCGGCCGGTTCGATCGCCTGGCGCTGTACGTCCAGGGCGGCGCCGGCGCGGCGATGATCTCGTCGAACATCCTCGAGAAGGTCGGCATCGCCGACCCCGGCGAGCGGATCTCGATCGCGTTCCACGCCGGCGGCGCGATCCAGTACCAGCTGGAGAACCGGCACTACGCCGTCGGCCTCGGTGTCGATGCGTTTCTGATCCCGCAGTTCGACTCGATCAAGGCGATCGATAGCCACCTGTACCTGCGCTACACGTACTGACGCCGATTGTTGTCGTGATCCGCGGATCGCGAGCGCCCAGGTGGACGTGAAGACCCACGCGCTGCTGATCGGTATCGACCACTACCTCGGGCACTCGTCGCTGCGCGGCTGCGTCAACGACGTCGACGCGGTGCAGCGCGTGCTGCTCGACCAGCTGGGGCTCGTGCCCGACGACATCACCCGGCTCGACTCGCCCCGGCCCGACACCACGCACGACACCCGGGTGCCACGCCGGGACGCGACCCTGGCGCACATCGAGGCCGCGCTGGCGGAGCTCGCGTCGAGCTCGGTCGCGCCCGGCGATCGGGTGTTCATCTATTTCTCGGGGCACGGCCACCGCGAGCTGCGCGAGCGCGGCGACCGGCGGACGCGGAGCGAGGCGCTGGTGCCGATGGACCTGCTCGCGCCCGACGGCTCGTACCAGCTGCTGTTCGACTACCAGCTCAACCGCCGGCTCGCCCAGATCGCGGCGCGGACGTCGTCGGTGTCCATCGTGCTCGACTGCTGCTTCAGCGCCGGCCTGAGCCGCGGCGACGGTCAGCCGCGCTGCCTCGAGCTGCCGCCCGGCGCGCGCTACGCCCACCTGCGCGGCGCGGCGGGGAGCGAGCCGCTCGCGCGCGGCGTCGCCGACTGCCACGTGGTCGCGGCGTGCCAGGCGCACGAGACGTCGTGCGAGAGATCCGACGCGGCCGGCGTTTTCGGCGTGTTCACCCGGGCGTTCACCCGCGCGCTCGGCGAGGCGCGCCGCGCGCTCGGCGAGCTGACCTGGGCCGAGATCTGGCAGCCGATGCGCGCGACCGTCGAGCAGCTGAGCTCGGCGCAGCACGCGTGGATGGACGGCGGCGCGGCGCGCGCGGTGTTCGGCGGCCCGCCGGTCGACCGCGAGCCGGGCCTCGCGGTGTATCGCGAGGGCGACGCGTTCCACGTCGCCGCCGGCAGCCTGGCCGAGGTCACGCCCGGCACCGTGCTCGGCGTCTACGGCCCATCGCCGGCCTACCTGCCCTGGCTCGACTCCGAGGACGATCGCGCCGCCCGGCTGGGCGAGCTCGAGGTGGTCACCGCCGAGCTCGGCCACGCGATCGCCCGGCCGCGCGGCCCGGCTGCCAAGACGTTCGACCTGCCCGCCGACGCGCGGGCGCGGATCCTCGCGCCGGGCCGCGAGGCCGGACTGCGCTACGCGATCGATCCGCCGGACCGCGCGCCGCCGGCGATGCGCGACGGCTTGGCCGGCTCGCCGGTGCTCGTCGGCGACCCCGCCGCGCCGGTCCGCCT
>DASWOO010001082.1:0-2979 GCA_036404335.1 Kofleriaceae bacterium | reverse complement strand
CAGCCACCCGCGGGCGGTCGCGCTGCAGAGCCGGTTTCTCGAGGTCGACAGCACCGCGATGCTGCTGACCGAGCATCTCATCTCGAACAGGTAGATCCCATGAGACTCGTCAAGGTCGCCGTCGCGTGCGTCAACCAGACCCCGTTCGCGTGGGACGAAAACTTCGCCCACCTGCGCGACGCCATCGAGCAGGCGCGCGCCGACGGCGCGTCGCTGCTATGCCTGCCCGAGCTGGCGATCACCGGCTACGGCTGCGAGGACGCGTTCTTCATGGACGGCCTGCAGGACCTGGCGTTCGCCCAGCTCGAGGCGCTCGCGGCGATGACCCAGGGCATGGTCGTCGCGGTCGGCCTGCCGCTCTACCACGAGAAGGCGCTGTACGACGCCGCGGCGCTGCTCGCCGACGGCGAGATCGTCGGCTTCGTCGGCAAGCAGTTCCTCGCCGGCGACGGCATCCACTACGAGCCGCGCTGGTTCAAGGCGTGGCCGGCCGGCGAGGTCGACGTCCTCGAGCGGACCCGGCCCGACGGCTCGATCGCGCGCTATCCGATCGGCGACCTGCTGTTCGATCTCGGCGACATCCGGATCGGCTTCGAGATCTGCGAGGACGCGTGGGTCGCCAACCGGCCGGGCGTCGACCTCGCGCTGCGCGGCGCCGATGTCCTGTGTAACCCGTCGGCGAGCCACTTCGCGTTCGACAAGTTCGCGGTCCGCCAGCGGTTCGTCGTCGAGGGCTCGCGTGCGTTCGGCGTGGTCTACCTGTACGCCAACCTGATGGGCAACGAGGCCGGCCGGATCGTCTACGACGGCGGCGGGCTGATCGCGTCGGCCGGCGAGCTCGCGGCGCGCGGCCGGCGGTTCTCGTTCCACGACCTCGAGCTGACCTCGGCGGTCGTCGACGTCGACGCCAACCGCCGCGAGCAGGCCCGGCGCGGCAGCCACCGCCCGCGCCACGACGCCGAGGCGCTGGTGATCGAGCACGCCTTCGTGTGGCCCGAGATCAAGCCGGTCGCGCGGCCGCGGCGCGAGCCATCGTGGGAAGATCGGCCCGACCTGCGCGACGAGGAGTTCGCGCGCGCCGTCGCGCTTGGCCTGTGGGACTACTTGCGCAAGAGCCGGGCCCAGGGCTACAGCGTGTCGCTGTCGGGCGGGGCGGACTCGGCGGCGTGCGCGGTGCTCGTCGCGCTCGCGGTCCACTTCGCGTTCGCCGAGCTCGGCCCCGGCGGCGTCGGCCAGCAGCTGCCGAGCTGCCACCGGCTGCGCGCGGTGATCGAGGCCGGCGGCGACGCGACCGCGGCGGTCGGCGCGCTCCTGGCGTGCGCGTACCAGCCGACCTCGCACTCCGGGCCGGTGACCCGCCACGCCGCCGAGCGGATCGCGCGCGCGATCGGCGCGGAGTTCCACGTCATCGACGTCGACGCGCAGGTCAACGCGTACGTCGCGTCGATCGAGGCCGCGATCGGCCGGCCGCTGGCGTGGGCCACCGACGACATCGCGCTGCAGAACATCCAGGCCCGGGCGCGCGCGCCGTCGATCTGGATGCTGGCCAACGTGCGCGGCCACGTGCTGCTGACCACGTCGAACCGATCGGAGGCCGCGGTCGGCTACGCGACGATGGACGGCGACACCTCGGGCGGGCTCGCGCCGCTCGGCGGCATCGACAAGCTCTACCTGCGGTCGTGGCTCGGCTGGATGGAGCACCACGGCCCGCTCGGGCTCGCGCCGCTCGCCGCGCTCGAGGCGATCAACGCCCAGGCGCCGACCGCCGAGCTGCGCCCGGCCCAGGCCGGCGTGGCCCAGACCGACGAGGCCGACCTGATGCCGTACGAGCTCCTCGAGGCGGTCGAGGACTCGGCGATCCGCGACAAGCACACGCCGCTCGAGGTCCTGCAGGAGCTGTTGCCGCGCTATCCCCAGCTGACGCCCCTGCAGCTGGCGACCTGGATCGAGCGGTTCTTCCGGCTGTGGTGCCGCAACCAGTGGAAGCGCGAGCGGATCGCCCCCGCGTTCCACCTCGACGATCGCAACGTCGACCCGCGCTCGTGGTGCCGGTTCCCGATCCTGTCGGGCGGGTTCGAGCGCGAGCTCGCCGAGCTCCGCGCCTACCTCGCCGCCGGCAAGGCGGATCGCTGACCCATGGCGTACTCGTACGAATACCCGCGCGCCGCGCTGACCGTCGACTGCGTCGTGTTCGGCCTCGACGAGGCCGACCTCAAGGTCCTGCTGATCCAGCGCAAGCTGACCCCGTTCCAGCACGCCTGGGCACTGCCCGGCGGCTTCGTCCGCATCGACGAGACCATCGACGAGGCGGCCCAGCGCGAGCTGCGCGAGGAGGCCGGCGTCGACGACGTCTATCTCGAGCAGCTCTACACCTTCGGCACGCTCGACCGCGACCCGCGCGAGCGCATCGTCACCGTCGCCTACTACGCGCTCGCCAAGCTGTCCGATCATCGGATCCGCGCGGCGACCGACGCGATGGGCGTCGGCTGGTTCGCGCTCGACGACCTGCCCAAGCTCGCCTTCGATCACGATTCGATCGTCACCCGCGCCCACGAGCGCCTGCGCGGCAAGGTTCGCTACGCCCCGATCGGCTTCGAGCTATTGCCGCCGCGGTTCTCGCTCACCCAGCTCCAGCGGCTCTACGAGATCATCCTCGGCACCGACCTCGACAAGCGCAACTTCCGCAAGAAGCTCCTGTCGATGGACCTCCTGGTCGAGACCGACGAAGTCGAGCAAGGCGTCCGCCACCGCGCCGCCCGGCTCTACCGCTTCGATCGCCGCAAGTACGAGCGCCTGCTCAAGCAGGGCTTCGAGCTGTCGATCTGACCGGGTTGGACCTATCATCGCGGCATGCGCGCCCTCATCCTGGTCGATCTGCAGTACGACTTCTGCCCCGGTGGCGCGCTGGCGGTGGCGCACGGCGACGACACGGTCGCGGTGGCCAACCAGCTGATGCCGTACTTCCAGACCGTGGTCGCG
>DASWOO010001081.1:0-9844 GCA_036404335.1 Kofleriaceae bacterium | reverse complement strand
CCAGCGAGGTCACCGAGACCTGCCGCCAGGCCCGGTCGGTGACGCCCGGCACCAGGTCGTCCCGGTCGCCCGAGTCGGTGTCGTCGCCCCGGCTGCTGCTGCTCGACGAGCCGGCCGGCGGGCTCAACCACGACGAGGCCGCGGCGCTCGGCGCGCTGATCCGCGGCCTGCGCGACGAGCTCGGCCTCGCGATCCTGATCGTCGAGCATCACCTCGGCTTCGTCATGCAGCTGTCCGACCGCGTCGTCGCGCTCGACTTCGGCAAGGTCCTGGCCCAGGGCACGCCGGCCGAGATCGCCGCGCACCCCGACGTGATCCGCTCGTACCTGGGGACCCCGGCGTGACCGCGCTGCTCGCGCTGCGCGACGTCGACGCTCGCTATGGCGCGCGCCAGGTCCTGCATGGCGTGTCGCTCGAGGTCGGCGAGGCCGGCCTGGTCGCGCTGCTCGGCGCCAACGGCGCGGGCAAGACGACGCTCCTGCGCGCGATCTGCCAGCTCGAGGTCCGGACCCGCGGCGAGCTCCACTACGCTGGCGCGCGCCTCGACCGGCTGTCGACCGAGGCGATCGCCCGCCGCGGCGTCGGCCACGTCCCCGAGGGCCGCGGCACGTTCGCCGGGCTCTCGGTCGAGGACAACCTGGCGCTCGGCGCGCTGCACCGCCGCGATCGCCGCGCCGTGGCGACCGACCGCGAGCGCCTGTTCGGCTACTTCACCGTGCTCGCCCGCCGGCTGCACCAGCAGGCCGGCACCCTGAGCGGCGGCGAGCAGCAGATGCTGGCGATCGCCCGCGCGCTGATCGCCCGGCCGCGCCTGCTGCTGCTCGACGAGCCGTCGTTCGGCCTGGCGCCGATCCTCGTCCGCGAGCTGTTCGCGATCCTCGGCGCGATCCACCGCGATCAGCGCATGGCGATCCTGCTGGTCGAGCAGAACGCCCGGCTCGCGTTCGAGCTCGTCGAGCAGGTTTATCTGCTCGACACCGGGCGCATCGTCGCGAGCGGCCCGCCCGCGCAGCTCGCCGCCGACGACCGGGTGCGCCGGGCCTACCTGGGGCAGGCGCCGTGATCCTGCCCCAGCTCCTCGCCGGCGTGGCCAGCGGCGCGATCTACACCAGCGTCGCGCTCGCGCTGATCATGATCTACAAGGCGACGCACCAGGTGAACTTCGCGCAGGGCGAGCTGGCGATGTGCTCGACCTACGCGTGCGCGTCGCTGATCGACGCCGGCGTGCCGTACTGGGCGGCGTTCGCGCTGACCCTGGCGATCTCGTTCGTCGCCGGCGTCGCGCTCGAGCGCGTGATCGTCCGGCGGTTCCGCGGCGCGCCGATCCTGACCCAGGTGATCGTCCTGATCGGCCTGATGACGCTGTTCAACAGCCTGGCCGGCTGGATCTGCGGCCCGAGCCTGCGGCCGTTCCCCAGCCCGTTCGACCCGCACGCCGGCTACGCGTCGCGCTACCTGTCGGCCCACGCGATCGGGATGATCGGCGTGACGCTGATCGTCCTGATCCTCGTCTTCGGGTTCTTCCGCTACACCCGGCTCGGCCTGGCGATGCGCGCCGCCGCCGACCATCCGGCGTCGGCCCGGCTGCTCGGCATCCGGGTCGGCTGGATGCTCGCGCTCGGCTGGGGGCTCGCCGCGCTGCTCGGCGCGGTCGCCGGCGTCATGGCCGCGCCGATGTTCTCGCTCGATCCCGGCATGATGAGCGGCGTCCTGCTCTACGGCTTCGCCGCCGCGCTGCTCGGCGGCATCGACAACCCGTGGGGCGCGCCGGTCGGCGGCGTGCTGGTCGGCGTGCTCGACAACCTCGCCGGCGGCTACCTGGTCGGCAGCCAGCTCAAGCTCGCGCTCGCCTTGTGCGTGATCATCGGCGTGCTGATCCTCCGGCCGAGCGGCCTCCTGGGCCGCCGGGTCGTGGCCCGCGTATGAAGGCGGCCGCGCTGCTGCTCGTCGCGCTCGTCCTGCCGTTCGCGGTCACCGGCTATCACGTGTTCCAGCTGACCCAGCTGGTGGTCTACGCGATCGCGATCCTCGGCCTCAACCTGCTCACCGGCTACACCGGCCAGATCTCGCTCGGCAACGGCGCGTTCTACGCGCTCGGCGCCTACGCCGCCGCGATCCTGATGAGCCACGCGCACGTCCCGTACTGGCTGACCCCGCCGCTCGCCGGCGCGCTGTGCTTCGCCGCCGGCTACCTGTTCGGCCGCCCGGCCGCGCGGCTCGAGGGCCTGTACCTGGCGCTCGCGACGTTCGCGCTCGCCGTCGTCACCCCGCAGCTGCTCAAGCACGACCGGCTCGCCGCCTGGACCGGCGGCAGCCAGGGCGTCGTGCTCGAGAAACCGGTCTCGCCACTGGCCTTTTTCACCGATGATCAATGGCTCTATGTCTTCTGCGTCGTGGTCGCGGCCCCGCTGTTCGTCGCCGGCCACCGCCTGGTCCACAGCACCACCGGCCGCGCGCTCACCGCGCTCCGCGACCAGCCGATCGCCGCCGCGGCGATGGGCATCGACGTCGCCCACCACAAGGCGGTCAGCTTCGGGATCAGCGCGCTCTACACCGGCGTCGCCGGCGCGCTCGCCGCGACCCTGACCGGCTTCGTCTCGCCCGACAGCTTCCCGCTCGCGCTGTCGATCCAGCTCCTGGTCGGCGGCGTGGTCGGCGGCATCGCGTCGATCGCCGGCAGCGTGGTCGGCGCCGGCTTCCTCGAGCTGGTCCCGGCGCTCGCCCGGCAGCTGTCCGACCGCGCGCCCGGCGTGATCGACGGCGTCCTGCTGATCGTCTGCATGAAGCTGGCCCCCGGCGGCGCCGCCGGCCTGGTCCGGTCTATGCTGCGGCGATGGCGCTCAAGCTCGTCGTGATCCTGGGGGCGCTCGCCGCCTGCAAATCGCCGCCGCCGGCGGACGGCAGCATGGGCACGCCGGGGGTCTCCGCCACCGAGATCAAGCTCGGCCAGACCATGCCGATCAGCGGCAACGCGTCGTCGTACGCGGTGATCGGCCGCGCCGATCGCGCCTACTTCCAGATGATCAACGACCAGGGCGGGATCAACGGCCGCAAGGTCACGCTGATCACCGAGGACGACGGCTACGCGCCGCCCAAGACGCTCGAGCTGACCCGCAAGCTGGTCGAGCACGACGGCGTCGCGCTGATCTTCAACAGCCTCGGCACCGCGCCCAACGCCGCGACCCAGCGCTACCTGAACGACAAGAAGATCCCCCAGCTGTTCGTCGCGACCGGCGCCGACAGGTGGGCCGATCCGAGCAAGTTTCCGTGGACGATGGGCTGGCAGCCGAGCTACCGGGTCGAGGCCAAGATCTACGCGCGCTACCTGCAGAAGACTCGGCCCGACGCCAAGCTGTGCGTGCTGTACCAGAATGACGACTTCGGCAAGGACTACCTCGCCGGGCTCAAGGCCGGGTTCGGCGCGCAGTACGACAAGACCGTGATCAAGGCCGAGTCGTACGAGGTCGCCGACCCGACCGTCGACTCGCAGCTCGTCGCGCTCGCCGGCGCCGGCTGCGACACCGAGCTGACCGCCGCGACCCCCAAGGCGGCGGTCAACGCGATCCGCAAGATGGCCGAGCTCGGCTGGAAGCCGCTCCACATCCTGACCAACGTGTCGGTCTCGATCACCACCGTGCTGGCGCCGGCCGGGCTCGACAACAGCACCGGCATCATCACCGCGACCTACCTCAAGGACCCGGGCGACCCATCGGTGTCGAGCGACCACGACCTGCTCGCCTACCGCGCGTTCGTGAAGCAATACCTGCCCGACGTCGATCCGGCCGACTCGTTCGCGGTCTATGCCTACGGCGTCAGCATGACGATGGCCCGGGTCCTGACCCAGGCCGGCAACGATCTATCGCGCGACAACCTCATGAAGCAGGCGACCAGCCTCGCCCACGTCAAGATCCCCGTCGCGATCTTCGGCGCCGAGCTCAACACCTCGGCCACCGACTACGAGCCGTTCTCGCAGATGCGGCTCGCGCGGTTCAACGGCAAGAGCTTCGAGCCGTTCACCGACGCGATCGACGCCGACTGAGCACGGCTCGGGCCGTCTCACGCCGCGGAGCCCAGCTGCGGCGCGAGCGGGCTCGGGCTCGACTCCGGCGCCATCGCGATCGGCAGCGAGATGTGGAACGTGGTGCCGACGCCGACCTCGGTGTCGAACGTCAGGCTGCCGTGGTGCTTGTCGACGATCACCTGGCGCGCGTGCGACAGGCCCTGGCCGGTGCCCGTGCCGACCGGCTTGGTCGTGAAGAACATCTCGAACACGTGCTCGCGCAGGTCCTCCGGGATGCCGGGCCCGGTATCGCCGATCGAGATCACCACCGCCGCGCCGACCTGGCGCAGGCCGATCGTGATCGTGCCGCGGCGATCGCTGCCCTCGACGACCTCGGCGATCGCGTGGGCGGCGTTGACCAGCACGTCGAGGATGACCTGGTTGACGTCGCTCGCGTAGCACGACACCAGCGGGGTCGGCTCGAGCACCAGCACGATGTCGGCGACCGCGGCGTACTCGGTGCGGGCGACGGTCAGCGTGTTGGCGATCGCCTCGCGCAGGTCGACCTCGGTGCGCAGCCGGCCGTCCTGGGCGAACGCCTGCATCGACTGGACGATCGCGCCGACCCGGCGGGTACCGTCGAGCGCCCGGTCGAGCGCACGCGGCAGCTGCTCGACGAGGTAGGGCAGGTCGGCGTGCTCCATCGCGTCGTGGACCCGCACGCTGATCGGCTCGGAGAACGCGCCGTGGCGCGCGGCGTCGATCGCGACGCGCTGGACGTCGACCACGCCGACCAGATCGTTGATCGCCGCGCGGACGAACTCGACGCTGTCGTTGACGAACTGGATCGGTGTGTTGATCTCGTGGGCGACGCCGGCGGCGAGCCGGCCGACCGACTCGAGCTTCTGGGCCTGGCGCAGCTCGCGCTCGAGCTGGGTCTGCCGCGTGATATCGAGTATGATGCCGCGCAGGCGGCTGCCGGTGTGGCTGCCGAAGAACGCGCGGACGTGGGCGATCCGGTCCTGCTTGGTGATCACCCGGTAGTCGATCGGCTCACGCGGTGAGCGCTCGTCGCGGATGAACGCCGCGATCGCCTCGAGCACGCGCGGCCGGTCGGCGGGGTGGGACGAGATCACCGACAAGAAGGTGTCGGAGTGCAGGTCCTCCTGCTCGCACTCGAGCAGCTTGGCGGCCTGCGGCGCGATGTACAGCAGCCGGCGCTGCGCGGCGTCGTATTCGAACGGGATCGCCTCGGTGTTCTCGACCAGCACGCGGTAGCGCTCGACGTTGTCGCGCAGCTGGCGGGTGCGGTTCTCGACCTTGAGCCGGACGATGTCGTTGATCTGCTCCAGGCTGGCTTCGCGCCGGGCCGCATCGCACATCTCGCGCGTCGCCCGCACGCAGCTGACGCCGAGCACCGCGACCTCGAACACGACCCAGGTCGCGTGCTCGAGGAACCGCCACCACTCCGGGTTGGCGATGCCGTACACGCTGTCGGGCCAGAACAGGCCGCGCATCAGGTGATCGATCGCGACGGTGAGCGTCGCGGTGACCAGCACGCGCCAGTCGCGGTAGATCGCGATGAACGCGAGCGAGCCGAACACGTGGAAGTGGGCCTCGATCCGCCCGCCGAGCAGCGTGATCATCAGCGCCGACCACAGCATCTGGGTCATCGCGACGACGTGGCGGGTCGGGGCCCAGGTCGGGCGCAGCCGGATCAACAGGATCGGCAGCGAGCACAGCAGGCCGCCGAGCGCGACCGCCATGAACACGTGCGGGTGGACCGCGCGGCTCGAGCCCGACCAGGTCCACGGCGTGCGGAGCGCGGCCAGGCCGATCGCGACCAGCCACTGGACCAGCAGCAGCCAGACGAAGGTGCGGTGGGTCTGGCGCACGTGGCGATCGACCATCTCGCCGAAGATCACCGTCGGCCGGTCGGGCGACTCGCTCACGACGCGCCCTCCAGGGCGCAGCCGAACACGCCGTGGACCGGCTCGCCGCGCACGCCGGCCAGCGCGGCCGCGGCGGCGTCGCGCCCGGCGTTGGCGCCGACGTGGCCGCGCGAGCCGGTGATGCCGCCGGAGAACCGCAGCGCGCCGTCGGCGCCGTAGACGAACACCTGGCCCGAGGTCCGGGCGCCAAACCGGTGGACCTCCCCGGCCGGGGCGCGGCCGCGGATCACCCCGGGGATGCGGCCCGCGGCCCGCCAGTTGGCGCTGGCCTCCACGCCGTCGCCGACGAACGCGACGATCACGCGCGGCGCCGGCTCGGCCCGGGCGACCATGGCCTCGAGCTCGGCCAGGCTCGCGGTCGTACAGCTGCACTCGGGGTGCGCGAACATCACCACGGTCGGGCGGTCGGTCGCGCGCACGAGCGCCGCGCCGGCGGGCCACGCAGGGCCATCGGCGGCGGCCACGCCGGCGTGGGTCTCGTAGCGGTAGATGAGGTAACCGCCCGCGCCGATCAGGGCGAGCCACACGGCGATCGCCGCTGCGAGGGATCGGTCTGCCACGGACCGTGAATCGACCGGTCCCGCGGCGGGTTGACCGGCGACCTCCTCGGTCAGGTTCTTAGGCGAGCGCGGTGTAGACGTTCTGCACGTCGTCGTCGCCCTCGAGCTCGGCGAGCATCTTCATGATGTCGTCGACCTTGTCCTCGGGCAGCTCGGTCAGGGTCTGGGCGACGTACTCGGACTGCGACGACAGCGGCGTCAGGCCGCGGGCCTCGAGCGCGGCCTGCAGCCCGCCCCAGTCGTTGAATGCGCAGCGCGCGACCAGCTCGGGCTCGCCCTTTTCGCTCTCGCCATCCTCGAGCCCGATCAGGCCGTGGTCGATCAGCGCCAGCTCGAGCTCGTCGCGGTCGACGCCCTTGGGGCTGAGCTTGACCACGCCCTGGTGCTGGAACATGAACGACACGCTGCCGGTCGTGCCCATGTTGCCGCCGGCCGCCTTGAACGCGTGGCGGACGTTGGCGACGGTGCGGGTGACGTTGTCGGTCGCGGCCTCGACGATCACCGCGATGCCGTGCGGCGCGTAGCCCTCGTAGATCACGATGTCGTAGTTGGTCGCGCCCTGGCCGCTGGCCTTCTTGATCGCGGTCTCGACCCGGTCCTTCGGCATGTTGACCGCGCGCGCGTTCTGCAGCGCGCGGCGCAGCGACGGATTGCCGTCGGGGCTCGTCCCGCCGTTCTTGACGGCGATCGCGATGTCCTTTCCGATCTTGGTGAACTGCTTCGCCACGCGGTCCATGCGCGCGAAGATCGTGTGCTTGCGTTTCTCGAAGGCGCGACCCACGGACCGACCTTACAATAAGTACAGCCAGTGTGAAAACGCGCAGCGCTTGTTCCACCGCCGCCGTCGAAGGGACAGCCGCTGAATTGCAAAATCACCGCAGGGCTGCAGCCGGCGCAAGTGAATCTTCATTGACGAAATAACTCGGATCTTGTCGCCTCGGTTCGTGCGAGGATCGTGGACGAGTTCAACTCAAGGGGGAGGCACGACGTGAGCTCTGGGCAGTTCATCCAATGGAACGATCTCTTCGTCGTCATCGATGACGGCATGATCTCGTTGCCCCGCTACGCGGCGATCGAAAACGCGATGCGCGAACAGGCCAAGCAGTGCCCGAACGGCCTGGCCTGCCTCGTAGTCCTCCCATCCGACGCGAAGCCGCCGTCGGACGAGATCAAGCGCACCGTCAAGAACCTGCTCAGCCGGCTGGCCAACCAGCTATCGTGTCTGGGCTACGTCGTCGAGGGCACGGGGTTCAAGGGCGTCGCGGCGCGCGCGGCGCTGGTCGGCATGAAGATCTTCGCGTCGCGGCCGTACCCGATCTACGTCGAGATCTCGATGCGCGAGGTCTTGCTCAAGATGCTGCCGCACCTGGTCGAAGGCCAGCTCGTCACCTCGGACGTCAGCGTGATCGCCAACGTGATCTCCGACGCCCGGATGACGTGGATCCCGCCGCAGGCGCCGAGCCGGATCAGCCTGACCAAGTAGATCCGGCCTCACACGGGCAGCAGGTGGTGGACCAGGGCGCGGTAGTGGCCGGTGGTGACATAGACGCCCTCGAGGATCTGGTTGCGCTTGGGGCCGGCCGCGAGCTGGGCCAGGTTGCGATCGCCCTGTCGGACGTGGTCGATGTCGAGCACGCCGTGGTGCTCGAAGAACTGGGTCGCCCGGGCCGCGTTGGGGATGCCGCTGTCGATCAGGCCGCCGACCAGATCGTCGGACACGCGCAGCGAGAACCGCTCGAGCACGCCCTTGGCGCCGAGCACGGCGTAGGGGTGGCGCGCGGCGCCCTCGACGAAGTACTGGCCGTACAGCACGGCGGTGGGATCGGTCGGCGCGGCGAGCAGCTCCTCGGGCGCGCCCAGCGCGATCATGTCGTTGCGCGCCCACACGTGGTGACCGTAGTCCTCGTTGCCGCCGTCGGGGTGCGCCTCGTCGGTCTCGCCGTTGGCGTAGTCGAGGAACACCGCGCTCCACTGCCGGTCCTCGCCGTCGCCGCCGCGCAGGGCCTCGCCGGCGGCGCGCAGCGCGGGCACGGTGTACTGCACGTAGTCGGCCTTGAGCTTGAGCAATTGCAGATATGCGCCGCGCAGCGCATCGATCGAGACGCCGCGAAAGTTGCGGGTGAACAGCGGCGCGAGCAGCGGGTGGCGGCGGATCAGGGTGTCGAGGCCCAGGCCCTCGCGCTCGAACGTGTCGGTCAGGTAGCGAATGTCCATGGCGGGCGATCCTTGCGGCGGCAGGGGAGTCAGACAGCGTAGGCGTGGACGGCGGGCGCGGCGGGCGCCTGCCGGTAGCTGAACAGGGCTTGCGAGCCGTGACCGAGCGCCCGGGTGTGGCCGGGGTCTCCGTCGTGCAGGCCGCGGAGCAGGTCGTGGGTGTGGCTCGAGGTGGGGTCGGGCAGGCGGTCGGTCCGGCACACGACGACGGCGCCGGTCTGGCCGAGCGATGCGAAGTGATCGCGGTCGGTGTGGGGCAGCTGGTGGTAGCCGTAGCGCGCGTACATCGGCACGTGCTCGGATTGGCAGCCGCCGACCAGGAACGACGGGCCGTCCTGCATCGCGTAGGCGAGGCCGAGCTCCATCAGGCCGCGGCCGACGCCGGTCCCGCGGTGGGCGGGGTCGGTGATGCTGCGGCTGAGCTCGCGGACCGGGAACCGCCCGGTGTTGCACGCGTCGATCAGGCCGGCGATCCGCTCGCACAGCACCGAGGGCAGCGCGCGGCGCTCGCCGAACACGCGCTCGGCGAGCTGGGCGTCGCCCTGCAGCTCGACGATGCGGTGGACCATGCGCTCGTAGCCGGGGTGCGACTCCGACGACAGCAGCCGGATCGTGCCGACCATCTCGCCCGACGCCAGGTCGAACGCGCCGAACGGGATGGCGTACGCGTCGTGCACGTCGATCTCGAGCTTCGAGACCAGCGTGTGCTGGAGGTAGCCCAGCGCCTGGTAGACTCGGTAGCGGAGCCGGAACGACTCGACCAGATCTTCCTCGGAGTCGAGGAGACGGATCTTGTAGAGCGTGGGAGTCATCACGCCCACACCGCCATACAATTGATTTCACAGCAGCAGAACAGCCAATCCATAATTCTCTACTCCTGTAATTTTGGACGAGTGGAGTTATGAATGCTGTCCGGACTGGAATGCAATTTATAAATTCAGAAATCCGCCTAACAGATTGCGAACTGACAGCTGGAGTCAGATGTGGATTCCGCTCCGAGCGGATTCCAGTGACTTCACGCAGGCTGCAATTCCACCGAATATGTAATAATGAGAGTCAAGTATGGAATTGTGAGTGAGATATATTATTAGATTAGGCAGTCTTACGCGTGAGTGTAG
>DASWOO010001080.1:0-4657 GCA_036404335.1 Kofleriaceae bacterium | reverse complement strand
CCGCCTGGGTCGCGTCACGATAGAGCGGGCATCCGTGGCACGTCGCGACGCTGGCGCGCATCGCCGACAGTGACAGACGCTCTGGCAGGTAGGCTTCCGCGCCCGGCATGTCGGGCGGCAGCGGACGTGGACGTACGGCGGGCATGCAATCGGGCGGTGCAGACGATATGCCGCGTCCCTCGCGCCCGTCGCGCGCGCACGCCACGGCGATCCGCGCGCCGCCGGCGTGGCACGCGCGATGCTTTATCTCCGTCACATGAAGCCTATCCTATTCATCGCGTTCCTTGCCCTGGGCCCGGCGATCGGCGCCCAGGTCACGCCGACCGTGGCGATGCCGGAGGCGGCCCACGTCGTCGTCGGCGATGTCGAGCAGCTCCCCGATCGCGACCCGGTGTCCGAGTCGGGCGCGGGCAGCTTGCGCGGGCACGACCCGATCGCCCAGAACGCGACGCGCCACAGCGTCGAGGCGCAGAACTGACACGCGCGTGCGCCACCACCTGGAGACGGTCGGCGTGAGCCCGGAGCGGATCGTGACGGCCCGCGGGATCACCCCGCAGACGCCGGTCGAGGTCATCGCGACCGACAGGAAGGCGGCCACGGCCGGACACGGCGGATAATTTGGAGATATGATGCCCCCGGAGACGGGGCGCAGGTAATGAAGAAGTTTCCAGACTTCGTACCGCCGACGAAGGTGAGCTACCTCGACCGCGAACGCGATCGGGTGACGACGCTGCATCTTCGTCGGTGCATCCTGCAATCCGTCGATGACCCGGCGCAGGAGTGGACGTTCGAGCGGGACGAGATCCGCATCGGCTCGATGAACGACAACGACGTCGTGATCGCCGATGACACGGTGTCTCGCTATCACTGCAAGATCACGCAGGACGACCACAGCTACGTCCTGCAGGACCTGCGGTCGACCAACGGGACGTTCATCAACAAGGTCCGGATCCGCGAGGCGTTCATCAAGCCCGGGTCGATCATCTCGGTCGGCCAGAGCCAGCTGCGGTTCAACGCGCGCGAGGAAGAGGTCCAGATCGTCCCATCGCGCGCTGACCGCTGTGCGGGGCTGATCGGCGGCAACTCGCGGATGCGCGAGATCTACGCGATCATCGAGAAGATCGCGCCGACCGCGACCACGGTGGTGATCGACGGCGAGACCGGCACCGGCAAGGAGGTCGTCGCCCAGGCGATCCACACGCTGTCGCCGCGCCACAAGAACGACCTCGTGGTGTTCGACTGCGGCGCGGTGCCGCCGAACTTGATCGAGAGCGAGCTGTTCGGCCACGAGAAGGGCAGCTTCACCGGCGCGGTGATGACCCGGCAGGGTCTGTTCGAGCAGGCCGACGGCGGCACGCTGTTTCTCGACGAGCTCGGCGAGCTGCCGCTCGATCTGCAGCCCAAGCTGCTGCGCGCGCTCGAACAGCGCGAGGTTCGGCGGGTCGGCTCGGCCAAGGCCAGCAAGGTCGACGTACGGATCATCGCCGCGACCAACCGCAACCTCGAGGACGAGGTCCGCGCCGGCCGGTTCCGCCAGGATCTGTTATACCGGCTCAGCGTCGTGCGGCTGCATCTGCCGTCGCTGCACGACCGCGCCGACGACGTGCCGCTGCTGGTCCAGCACTTCCTCGACACCGGGGCGTTCAACCGCAAGCCGAGCGCGCCGACCGTGCGCGGCATCGACCGCGACGCGATCACCGCGCTGCAGGCGTATCCGTGGCCGGGCAACGTCCGCGAGCTGATCAACGTCGTTGAGCGCGCGGTGTCGTTCTGCGATGGCGACACGATCGCGCTGTCGGACCTGCCGGACTACATCCGCACCGCCAAGGCGCCGCCGCGCGATCCGCCGCCGCGCCGGCCGGCGTCGGTGGCCGGGATCTCGTCGGTGCCGAGCGTGTCGATGAACCCCAACGCGCCCGCGCCGGCGCCACCGGACGAGCTGCTCGCCGAGGGCGTGACGTTCAAGGACGCGAAGGAGCGCTGGGTCGCCTCGTTCGAGCGCGACTACATCCTGCAGCTGCTGCGGCGCAACAACGGCAACATCTCGCACGCCGCGCGCGCGGCCGACATCGACCGCAAGTACTTCCGCAAGCTGATGAAGAAGTACGACATCGAGGCCGCCGGGGTCGATGAAGCCGACGCCGACGAGCCGCAGTAGCCGGTGAGCGACGCGCCCGCCGACGTGCCCGCCGACGCGCCCGCCGACGCGGTCGACGAGCCCGACGAGGACGGTCCCGAGGCCGAGGCCGACGAGGTCACCGCGTTCAGCCTGCCGCCCGGCGCCGATCTCTCGCTCGACTGGGGTCAGCGCTCGCACCTGCACCCCGACGGCTCGCCGCGGATCATCGAGCGCGACCTGCTGGTCCCGCCCGAGCTCGCCGGCCTGCGGCTCGATCACTTCGTCAAGACCCAGATCCCGCGGCTGTCGCGCACCCGGATCCAGGCGATCATCGGCGGCCAGCTCAAGCGCGCCGACGGCTACGTGCCCAAGCCGGCGACGATGGTCACCGGCGGCGACCACTTCGTGATCCGCCGGCCGGCCAACCCCGAGCCGCCCTGCCCGCGCACGTTCGACGTCGTCGTCACCGATCCGCGGCTGTACGTCGTGAGCAAGCCGGCGTTCCTGCCGGTGCACGCGACCGCCAAGTTCTACTTCAACACGCTGACCTGCGTGCTGCGCGAGCGGTTCCCCGACGAGCCCGAGCTGCAGATCTGCCACCGGCTCGACCGCGAGACCTCCGGCTGTCTGGTGGTCGCACGCGACCGCGCCGCGGCGGCGACGATCAAGCAGGCGTTCGCGACCAAGCACAAGGTCACCAAGCAGTACCTGGCGGTCGTCCACGGCCAGCCGCCGTGGGACGCCGAGCACGTCATCGATCTGCCGCTGCGCGTCGCCGTGCCGGGCGATCCGACTCGGCTGCCGCACGTGCGGATGATGACCGGCCCCGGCGGCCTGCAGGCGATCACCCGGGTGCAGGTCGAGCGCCGCGGCGCGCGCTACGCGCTGGTCCGCTGCACCCTGGTCACCGGCCGCCAGCACCAGATCCGCGCCCACCTGGCCGCGCGCGGCTTCCCGATCGTCGGCGATAAGCTGTACGCGCACGGCGACGACGCGTTCATCCGGTTCTGCGCCGAGGGCCTGGTCCCCGACCTCGCCGAACGGTTCGTCCTGCCGCGCCACGCGCTGCACGCCGCGCGCGTGAGCTTCCCGCACCCGGACGGCCGCCTGGTCACCGCCGAGGCGCCGCTGCCGCCGGACCTGGCGCGCCTGCTCGACTGACGCGCCACACCCATCCGTGGGCGGTGGGCCGGTGCTCGGCGCTGGTCAGCTCGAGCGGCGCGACGCAAAATGGCTCGCCCCTGTCCGGGGCCTACGCCGGGGCCAAGCGGATGCTGTGGATCATGGCGGCCTACGCCAATGGCGTCGCGCGCGACCAGCAGCTCGGGCTGCGGTTCCAGGCGCTCGTGCCGCTGCAGATGCGTCGCGCTCGGGATCAAGGGCGACACCGGGGTCACGATCCTCGAGGCAGCGTGAAGCCGGGCTCATCGTCGGGACCGGCGGAGCGCGGCGCGCGACCCTCCCGGTCCGCCCGGACCCGGTATGATGCGCCGCGCATGGAGCTGGTGAACCCGCGGCCGCTGCTCTCTCTCGATGACGCCGGCGTCGGACGCTGGCAGGGCCTCAGCGTGCGCGACCGGCCGCTGGACGAGTGCGACGTCGTGGTGGTCGGCGTGCCGTTCGACGGTGGGGTCGGCGGCCGCAACGGCGCGGCGCGCGCGCCCGGCCACGTGCGCTCGCTCGGCGCGCGGCTCAAGACGATCTCGCGGCGCGGCGTCGGGTTCGGCGATCTGCGGCTGCGCGACCTGGGCGACGTCGCGGTCCGGCGGCTCGATCTGCCCGCGACGATCGCCGAGATCGAGCGCGCGTACGGCGAGGTCATGGCGGCGTGCTCGGCGCCGATCCTGTCGTTCGGCGGCGACCACAGCGTGACCTATCCGATCGTCAAGGCGCTGGCGCGCGAGCGGCGGACCGGGCTGATCTGGCTCGACGCCCATCCCGACGTGCTCGACCACTACCACGGCTCGCCGCTGACCCACGGCTCGCCGCTGCGCCGCATCCTCGACGACGGCGGCGTCGATCCGGCCCACGTGCTGGTCGCCGGCACCCGGGCGTACGACGACGGCGAGCCCGAGTATCTGCAGGAGCGCGGGGTGCGCGAGCTACCCGCGGTCGAGCTCGAGGAGCCCGACGCGGTCAGCCGGTTCGCCGCCGCGGCGCGCGAGATCGCCGAGCGCGTCGATCAGATCTACGTGACGATCGACATCGACGTGCTCGACGTGACGGTCGCGCCCGGCACCGGCACCCCGGTCGCCGGCGGGCTGACCTCGGCGGCGCTGCTCCGGCTGATCGAGGTGCTGCCCGGCCGGCTGCGCGGCGTGGATCTCGTCGAGCTCGCGCCGGTCTACGACCCGCAGGGCATCACCGACGCCGCGACCCTGGCGATCCTGACCGAGGTGCTCGCCCGGCTCGCGCGCGACCGCCCTACTCGACCGCGCTGAGGATCTCGACGTAGCGCCGGACGATCGCCTCGATCGTCTGCGGCCGGTACAGCCGCTTCTTGTAGAACGTGTTGATCTCGATGCCGTTGGCGTACTC
>DASWOO010001079.1:0-2402 GCA_036404335.1 Kofleriaceae bacterium | reverse complement strand
CACGCCCTGCTTCTCGAGCAGGTACACCGCGTGCGAGTCGCGCTCGCGGAACATCGACGCGATCACGTTGCCGGTCGTCATCTGCTGGCGGCCGGCGGCCTGGACGTGCATCGCCGCGCGCTGCAGCACGCGCTGGAACGCCAGGGTCTGATCGGGACCGGAGTCCTCGCCGTCGGGCAGCTCGTCGACCTGCTCCTGCAGGAAGCGCTCGAGGTCGCCGCGCAGCTTGTCGACGTCGCCGCCGCACTTGACGACGATGTCGGTGCCGCTCGGATCGTCGAGGATCGACAGCAGCAGGTGCTCGAGCGTCAGGTACTCGTGGCGCCGGCCGCGCACATCCTCGACGGCGCGCTGCAGCGTGGCTTGGAGCTCGGGTGACAGCATGGCGGACCTTTCAGGATTCCGTCGGTTCGATCGACAGCTGTAGCGGGAACTGCTGGGCCTTCGCGAGATGCTGGGTCTTGGTGACCTTGGTCTCGGCAACCTCGAAGGTGTAGATGCCGGCGACGCCGACCCCGTGGTTGTGCACGTGGGTCATGATCGCCAGTGCGTCGGTCTCGTTCTTGTGGAACACCGTCTGCAGCACCCAGACCACGAACTCGCGCGTCGTGTAGTCGTCGTTGTGCAGCAGCACCTTGTACATCGGCGGCTTCTTGGTACGCGTGCGCTCCTCGAGCACCAGCCCCGTCTGTCGCTCGCGATCCCGCTTCGGTGGTGCGGGGGGTTTCTTTTCGTCCGACAGGCGGATCACCATGCCTCCAATAGTACGAGAGCCAGACCCGGTGTGTAGCGTCCCGGGCCGCCCGATGCAGCCCGCAATTTCGGGCAGGTTTGCCAGCAGTCACGCGGCTCTAGGCAAGCTAGAGTCCCCCCATGCCTGTCGCCACCTCCGCCACGAAGTGGGTCGAAGACCTGTTTGCCTCGTCGATCGTCCCGACGCTCGTCGACTACATCAAGATCCCCAACAAGTCGGCCATGTTCGATCCCCAGTGGCGAGAGAACGGCCACGTGGACAGGGCCACCAACCTGCTCGCCGACTGGGCCCGCCGCCAGCTGCCCAAGGGCGCCACCCTCGAGGTCGTCCGCCTCGGCGACCGCACTCCCGTGATCTTCATGGATATCCCGGCGACCGGCGGCCGCCCCGGGGACACCGTGATGCTGTACGGCCACCTCGACAAGCAGCCCGAGATGACCGGCTGGCGCGAAGATCTCGGGCCGTGGCTGCCGGTGATCGAGGACGACAAGCTGTACGGCCGCGGCGGCGCCGATGACGGCTACGCGATCTTCGCCTCGCTCACCGCGATCAACGCGCTCGAGCGCGAGGCGATCCCCCACGCGCGCTGCGTCGTGCTGATCGAGGCCTGCGAGGAGAGCGGCAGCTACGACCTGCCCGCGTACATCGACCACCTGGCGCCGCGGATCGGCGAGCTGTCGCTCGTGGTCTGCCTCGACTCCGGCTGCGCCAACTACGACCAGCTGTGGTCGACCACGTCGCTGCGCGGCAACATCACCGGCACGCTCGAGGTCTCGCTCCTGACCGAGGGCGTGCACTCCGGCGACGGCACCGGCGTGATCGCCTCGAGCGAGCGGGTCATGCGCCAGCTGCTCGACCGGCTCGAGGACAGCCACACCGGCCAGCTCAAGCTCGCCGCGCTCGCGACCCAGATCCCGCGCCAGCGGGTCGAGCAGGCCGCGCGCACCGCCGAGGTGATCGGCGACGAGCTGTACACCAAGTTCCCGCTGCAGCCCGGGGTCGCGCCGGTCAGCAAGGACCTGGTCGAGCTGATCCTGAACCGGACGTGGCGGCCGACCCTGGCGATCACCGGCGCCGACGGCTGGCCGGCGGTGGGCAACGCCGGCAACGTGCTGCGGCCGTTCACCAAGCTCAAGCTGTCGCTGCGGATCCCGCCGCGCGTCGATCCCCAGGCCGCGGCCGACGCGGTCAAGCAGCTGCTCGAGCAGGACCCGCCGTACGGCGCCGTGGTCACGTTCTCCGAGATCGGCGCCAACGCCGGCTGGGACGCGCCGGCGATCGCCCCGTGGCTCGATCAGGCGCTGGCCGACGCGTCGCAGCGCCACTTCGGCAAGCCGTCGATGTACATGGGCGAGGGCGGCACGATCCCGTTCATGTACATGCTCGGCGAGAAGTTCCCCAAGGCGCAGTTCTGCATCACCGGCGTGCTCGGCCCGATGTCGAACGCGCACGGCCCCAACGAGTTCCTGCACCTGCCGACCGCGCGCAAGCTCACGCTGTGCGTCGCGGACGTGCTCGCCGAGCACGCCAAGCAGTAGGCCCCGCGCGGCCGGCCGATCAGGACGCGGGCTTGATCTCGTGGTGCTTGGTGCGCGCCGCGTCGCCGACCACCGGCTCGCCGGTCAGCGCCCGCGGCGTCACCGTGGCG
>DASWOO010001078.1:0-2743 GCA_036404335.1 Kofleriaceae bacterium | reverse complement strand
CGGCCTGGGCCTGGCTCATCCGGGTCATCGGCCCGGACAGCGCGCCGGCCTCGTCGACCTCCGGCGCCGGCACGCCCTCGAGATCGGCGGTCGGCGCGTTGATCACCTTGCCGAGCAGGCTGGCCAGGTCGCGCGACGTGGTCCGCGTCGTCCGGCGGATCCACTCGTCGAGCGCGTCGCGGAACTCGGCGGCGCTCTGCCAGCGGTCCTCGGGCCGGCGCTGCAGCGCGCGCGTGGTCAGCACGCGGAGCTCGATCGGGAACTCGGAGGCGTACTTGTGCAGCCGGTCGAGCCGGGCGTCGCGGACCATCAGCAGGATGTCGAGGTCGTTGACCGAGGTGAACAGCCGGCGGGCCATCACCATCTCGGCGAGCAGCACGCCGACCGAGAACAGATCGGAGCGCGCGTCGATCTCGCTGCCCGAGACCTGCTCGGGCGACATGTAGCCGTACTTGCCCTTGAGCGTGCCCGACTCGGTCTTGTGCCGGCGCTCGGCGGCGCGGGCGATGCCGAAGTCGGTGAGCTTGACGTCGCCGCGCCACGACAGCAGCACGTTGCCCGGCGAGATGTCGCGGTGGATGATCGCGAGCGGCCGGCCCGACGAGTCGAGCGCGTTGTGCGCGTAGTCGAGGGCGTCGAGCACGTCGCGCGCGATCAGCGCGGCGAGGTCGGCCGGCAGCCGGATCTGCGCGCGGGCGCACTCGCGGAGCAGGCCCAGCACGTCGAGGCCGTCGACGTACTGCATCGCGATGTACGGCGTGTCGGCGTCGGTGCCCAGCTCGAACACCTGGACGATGTGGCGGTGATCGAGCTGCGCGGTGATCCGGGCCTCGTCGATGAACATCTCGACGAACGACTTGTCGGTCGCCAGGTGCGGCAGGATCTTCTTGATCGCGACCAGCTTCTCGAAGCCGTGGTCGCCGGTCAGCGTCGCCTTGAACAGCTCGGCCATGCCGCCAACCGCGAGCCGATCGAGGATCTGGTACCTCCCGATCGCTTTGGGCATGGCGGAGCTCACGACCCGGTCACTATACATGGTCGGAGCCGCTGCCACTTTGGCGGCGCCCGCGGCGTCGCGATCGCATGCGTGGCACGGCCCGGCGAGCCGCGCGCGGGGCCATGCGGAGTTATCGCGTGGCACGCCACTTGATGAATGGAGTTACCAGCTTCCCACCATGTTGCACTTCGCCACCTCCCCGCTCTTGGTCCTGCGCCGCCGACCTGGGTCGCCGGTGCCATCACGGTCATCTCATGCGCGGTGTTCGCCGCACACGCCGCCTCGTCGCTCGTCGCGAGCCAGGTAGCGCTGCCGTCGAGCGTGGTGCCGCCGCGGCCCGCGCCGATCGCCGCGCCGGCGAGGCCGCGCCACGAAGTCGGGACGCTGGCCGCGCGCAACATGTTCTGCGCGTCGTGTGCGCCGGCCACCGGGCTCGGGGTCGACTTCGCGCTGCCGCCCGCGGTGCTGATCGCGACCAGCCTCGGCGACGAGCCGCGCGCCACCGTGCACGTGCTGGGCAACGACGTCCAGGGCAGCTGGGGACTGGGCGAGGCGATCCCGGGGCTGGGGCGCGTCGACCAGATCGCCTCGCGGTGGATCGCGATCACGACCGCGGGCGGCCAGGTCGGCCGGCTGCAGCTCCTCGATCTCACGACGGCGGCGGCGGGCCCGGACTCGGCAAAGCTTCCAGGGCCCGCCGCCGCCGGCTCTCCTTTCGGCGATCGGCTGAGGGAGCTCGACGAGTCGACCTACGAGGTCGACCGCGCGCTGATCCGCGAGCTGTTCGCGGGCGGCTCGTCGGCGGTGACCGGCCGGCTCGTCCCGGCGATGCGCGACGGCCAGCCGGTCGGCATCAAGGTCTTCGGCGTCCGGCCGGGGACGATCCCGTATCTGCTCAAGCTGCAGAACGGCGACCAGATCGAGGCGATCAACGGCGCCTCGCTGACCAGCGCCAACGCCATGCTCGCGCTGTACGCCAGCCTGGATCAGCTCAACGTCGCCGAGGTGACGATCAGCCGGCGGGGTAAGCCGATCACCCGCAGCCTGCGGCTGAGGTAGCTCGGAAGAAAATATATCGAACGAGATATTTTCGCTTGCAGATTATCTCGATCGGTATAATAAGTAGCTACATGCTCGAAGCCCCGCTCACCCTGCCCTCCGGGGCCACGCTCGCCAATCGCATCGCCAAGTCGGCGATGTCCGAGAACCTCGCCGACCCCGCCACGCACGCGCCCAACGACGCGCTGGTCCGGCTGTACGAGCGCTGGGGCAAGAGCGGCGCGGGCCTGCTGATCAGCGGCAACGTGATGGTCGACGCCGACGCGCTGGGCGAGCCGGGCAACGTCGTGATCACCGATGACCGGCATCGCGCCGGCCTGGCGCGCTGGGCGAGCGCCGCGCAGGGCCACGGCGCCCAGTTGTGGATGCAGATCAACCACGTCGGCCGCCAGAGCCCGAAGAAGCTGAGCAAGCAGCCGGTCGCGCCCAGTGCGGTCGCGCTGCGCGGCATGGGCGGCCTGTTCGCCAGGCCGCGCGCCCTCGAGGATCGCGAGATCGCCGCGATCATCCAGCGGTTCGCGACCACCGCCGCGGTCGCCAAGGACACCGGGTTCGCCGGCGTGCAGATCCACGCCGCGCACGGCTACCTGATCTCGCAGTTCCTCTCGCCGCTGGCGAACCTGCGCGACGACGCGTGGGGCGGCGATCCGGTCCGGCGCAGCAGGTTCCTGCTCGAGGTCGTGCGCG
>DASWOO010001077.1:0-4086 GCA_036404335.1 Kofleriaceae bacterium | reverse complement strand
CCCAGCTCTTCAAGCAGCTGCTGATGGTCGGCGGCTACGAGCGCTACTTCCAGATCGTGCGGTGCTTCCGCGACGAGGACCTCCGGCTCGACCGCCAGCCCGAGTTCACCCAGATCGACATCGAGATGTCGTTCGTCAACGAGCAGATCCTCCAGGACATGATGGAGGGCCTGATCTCGACCCTGTGGAAGGACGTGCTCGGCGTCGAGCTCACCCTGCCGCTGCGCCGGATGACCTACGCCGAGGCGATGGACAAGTACGGCGTCGACAAGCCGGACCTGCGGCTCGACCTGACCCTGTGCGACGTCACCGAGGGCTTCAAGGGCAGCGGCTTCAAGATCTTCGAGGGCGTGATCGCCGGCGGCGGCATCGTCAAGTGCCTGCGCATCCCCAAGAACGACAAGCTGACCCGCGCGCTGATCGACACCCTGCCCGAGCTCGGCAAGCAGTTCGGGCTCAAGGGCGTCACCACCGTTCGCCTGCAGGAGGGCGGCGCGTGGCAGGGCCTCAAGGGCGTGTCCGACGAGGCCCGGGCGAAGGTCAACCAGCTCGCCGGCGCCGAGGTCGGCGACGCCCTGATCATGGTCGCCGACCGCTACAAGACGGCCAACACCGCGCTCGGCGGCATCCGGCTGCACCTGGGCGAGAAGCTCGGCCTGACCCGCAAGGGCGAGTGGCAGTTCATGTGGCTGGTCGACCCGCCGCTATTCGAGGTCGACGACGAGACCAACGAGATCGCCGCGGCGCACCACCCGTTCACCTCGCCGCGCGTCGAGGACGAGGCGCTGCTCGACAGCGATCCCGGCAAGGTCCTGGCCCGGGCCTACGACCTGGTGCTCAACGGCGTCGAGCTCGGCGGCGGCTCGATCCGTATCCACCGCAGCGAGCTCCAGGCCCGCGCGTTCCAGGCGCTGCGGATCAGCAAGGAGGATCAGCGCGCCAAGTTCGGCTTCCTGCTCGACGCGTTCAAGTATGGCCCGCCGCCGCACGGCGGGATCGCGTTCGGCCTCGACCGCCTGGCGATGCTGATGGCCAACGCCGAGTCGCTGCGCGACGTGATCGCGTTCCCCAAGACTCAGAAGGGCTCGGACCTGATGACCGAGTGCCCGACCCCGGTGTCGAAGAAGCAGCTCGACGAGCTGTTCATCCAGGTCCGCCCGGACCTGGTCACGAAGTGAGCGCGTTGAGCTCGGGCTCGAGGTCGTTGAACCGGTCGAAGTCGAGGTAGCGGACGCCGGTCTGGGCGTCGACCTTGAACAGGTCGGCGTAGCGGCGGTCGAACACGATGTCGTCGGGGTTGTAGGCGTAGCGGGTGTGGACGGTCGCGGCCAGCCGGTCGTCGGTGCCCTGGAACGTGACCAGGATGTTCATGTTGCTCGCGTACATCACCTCGGGCGTGATGCCGTGGAGCGGGCTGGCCTCGTCGATGGTGTGGGTCGCCAGCCACGACATCATGAAGATCGGGGAGTTGGCGCGGCGCAGCGGCAGGTCGTGGATCCGCCGCATCTGCTCGCCGCTCGCCAGGACCTCGTCGCGGCTGAGGTAGACGTGGCAGGTCGCCTCGACGATCGCGGTCGACCGGGCGTTGGCCATCCGCAGCATCAGGGTGCGCTTGCCGTCGTGCAGGCCGATGATCGCCTGGCGGGCGAAGATCACCTTGGCCGACGGCGTCGAGAACCGCGCGAACACGATGCCGGTGATCACCGCCGACAGCGCGATGCCGACGAAGCTCTCGACGGTGACGATCGCGTTGGCCAGCGTGTCGCTGGGCGCGAGGTAGCCGTAGCCGATCGTCGCCAGGGTCTGGACGCTGAACCAGTAGGCGTCGGCGAAGCCGTGGGCGTTGAGCACCTGGGCGCCGCTGACGTACAGGATCGCGGCGAACAGTAAGTTGACCAGGAGGAACAACCCGCCGAACAGCAGGCTGATCCGGGTCCAGGTCGCCGTGCGCAGGAAGTGATAGGCGTCGTTGGCGACGCTCGAGCCGAACGAGCTCGACATGCCGCGGCGCTCGAGCAGCAGCCGGCCACGCGCGTCCACCACCGGCTGTACGGTCTTTCGCGGAGCCACCGCGGCGCAGCCTATCACCGGACGGATCGCCGGGCGGGCATGTCGTTTCTCCGACAGGTTGGTCAGGTCGGACTACCTGGATAGGTAGGGTTGACCTGGGCACCTGGCGTGACCACACTGCACCTAACGTACGCGTCAGCTTGGGGCGTTATGGTGAGCCTTCGGAATGGTTCCGAGACTCGAACGGCTGTGGGCGGTCTTCGATGCGTGCGAACCAGGAACCATGACCCGCAATCCCAATCTCCCGATCGCCGCGGTGAGTGATCCGATCAAGGTCGCCCTGCTGTCGGACGATCCGTTGCTTCGTGCCGGTCTCTCGAGCTTGCTCGCGCAGCTCGGGTCGATCGATGTCGTCGACCGTGAGAACGCCGAGGTCGCCCTGTGGGACGCCGGCGTCGACCCCGACAAGACGGTGGCCCGGATGTCGGAGCTGCGCTCGCTGCCGATGCCGGTCGTCGCCGTCGTCGGCAACACCGCGCACGTCGCCCCTGCCCTCGCGGCCGGCGCGCGCGGCGTGGTGCTGCGCGATCAGGTCGGCCCCGGGATCCATGCCGCGCTGGCGGCGGTCCGCAGCGGCCTGACCGTGATGGACACCCAGCTGGCGTCGAGCCTGGTGCCGTACCAGCCGCCGCGCGAGCCCAAGGGCCGTGGCGAGCTGACCGAGCGCGAGCGCCAGGTCGTCCAGCTGCTGGCCGAGGGCCTGTCGAACAAGCTGATCGCGGATCGGCTCGGCATCAGCGACCACACCGCGAAGTTCCACGTCAACGGCGTGATGATGAAGCTCGGCGCCTCGACCCGGACGGAAGCCGTCGTCGAAGCGATGCGCCGCGGCATGATCAAGCTGTAGCGTCAGGCTTTGCGGGTCCGGCCGCGCTTCGGCGCGGCCGTTGGCGTTTTCGGGCGTCGACGTTCTCCGGGCAGCCAGCCGTAGCGGTCGAGGGCGATGAGGCCGGTGTCGTTGATCAGGACGCCTTCCCTGTCGAGCAGCTGGCGCTGGATCGCCGCGCCGACCGGGTTGTGGATCTGGATCCGGCCGCGATTGGGCCCGGCCTTGCCGATCACGCGCTGCCACGGCAGGCCGTGGCCGGGGCGCAGGACCTTGAGCGCCGCGCCGGCGACGCGCGCCCCGCCCGGCAGGCCGGCGAGCTCGGCGATCTGACCGTAGGTCGCGACCCGGCCCCGGGGGATCTGGCGGACCACCGCATAGATCGACCGGTAGAGCTGGTCGACATGGGTCGACATCGCGCTGGACGCCATCGGCGGACGACGCTACCACCGGGCGATGCAGATCCGCGCGCTGTACTTCGCCGTGTTCCGCGAGCAGCTCGGCCGCGACGAGGAGCTGATCGAGCTCGCCGACGGCGCGCGGGTCCGCGACGCGCTCGACCTGCTCGCCGCGCGCCACGCGGTGATCGGCCGGCTGCGCGGCCGGTTCCGGGTCGCGGTCAACCAGGACTTCGCCGACGAGGACCACGCGCTGGCCGGCGGCGACGAGCTGGCGCTGATCCCGCCGGTCGCCGGCGGCGCCGATGATCCGGTCGCCCCGGTCCGCCATGCCGAGCTGCTCGCGACCCCGGTCTCGCTCGATCGCTGCATCGCCGCGGTCGGCGGCCCCGGGATGGGCGGCATCGTGACGTTCACCGGCGTGGTCCGCCGCCACAGCCGCGGCCAGACGATCGATCACCTCGAGTACGAGGCCTACCCGGCGATGGCGGTGCGCGAGCTGACCCGGCTGTGCGACGAGCTCGAGGCCGAGGTCGCCGGCGCGCGGCTCGCGGTCGAGCATCGCGTCGGCCACCTGGTCGTCGGCGAGGTCGCGGTCGTGATCGCCGCGGCCGCGCCGCATCGCGCCGAGGCGTTCACCGCGTGCCAGGCGATGATCGACCGGCTCAAGGATCGCGTGCCGATCTGGAAGAAGGAGGTCGGCGACGACGGCGCCGAGTGGATCGGCCTGGGTCCCTAGCCGTTAGGCTGGATGCCCGGCTGGGTCTGCGGCAGGTCGGGGTGGGTCGGCTC
>DASWOO010001076.1:0-2285 GCA_036404335.1 Kofleriaceae bacterium | reverse complement strand
ATGATGATCGCCACGCTGGTCTCAGTGTAACACCGACGCCCGGGCGTCGCCGAAAATTCCCGGCCCGGACCCGTGCTATAGAGCCGCCGTCGTGATCGCGTTCAGCTCCGTGAGCAAGCAGTACGGCGGGCAGATCCTGTTCGTCGATGCGTCGTTCCAGATCAACCCCGGCGAGAAGGTCGGGCTCGTCGGTCCCAACGGGGCCGGCAAGACCACCGTGTTCCGGCTGATCGCCGGCGAGGAGCAGCCCGACGACGGCGGCATCGAGCGCCCGCGCAAGCTGACCGTGGGTTACTTCCGCCAGGACGTCGGCGAGCTGGCCGGCCGGTCGATCCTGGCCGAGACCTGCGCCGGCGCCGGCGAGGTCGCGGTGCTCGGCGAGGAGCTCGCCCACCTGACGGCGCGGCTCGAGGCCGCCGGCGATGACCTCGACGACGTCGTCGCCCGGTTCGGCGACGTCCAGGCGCGCTACCAGGACCTCGGCGGCTACGAGCTCGAGGCCCGCGCCCAGACGATCTTGCACGGCCTGGGCTTTGCCGACGAGATCCTGCCGCACGACGTCGGCACGCTGTCGGGCGGCTGGAAGATGCGCGTCGCGCTCGCCCAGATCTTGCTCGCGCGCCCCGATCTGCTGCTGCTCGACGAGCCGACCAACTACCTCGACATCGAGTCGATCCTGTGGCTCGAGGCGTTCCTGCGCGACTACAGCGGCACCGTGGTGATGACCTGCCACGACCGCGAGATCATGAACCGCGTCGCCGGCAAGATCGTCGAGATCGACGGCGGCGAGCTCCGGTCGTACACCGGCAACTACGATTTCTACGAGAAGATGCGCGCCGAGGAGACCGTGCGGCGCGAGGCCGAGTACGCCCGCCAGCAGGCCCGGCTCGCCAAGGAGGGCCGGTTCATCGAGCGGTTCAAGACCCACGTCGCCAAGGCGGCGCAGGTCCAGAGCCGGCTCAAGAAGCTCGACAAGCTCGACAAGGTCGCCGAGCCGCGCCGGATCATCGAGAAGACGTTCGAGTTCCGCACCCCGCCGCGCTCGGGCGACGACGTCGTCCGGCTCGCCGGGCTCAAGAAGGCGTACGGCAACCGCGTCGTCCACGGCGGACTGTCGATGACCGTGCAGCGAAAGGAGCGCTGGGCGGTGATGGGCGAGAACGGCGCCGGCAAGTCGACGCTGCTCAAGATGATCGCCGGGGCGCTGTCGCCCGACGCCGGCGAGGCGGCGATCGGCGCGTCGGTGACGATGGGCTACTACGCGCAGCACGTGATGGATCTGCTGTCGAGCGACCACTCGATCCTCGAGGAGCTGCAGGACCACGCGCCGTCGGCCAACCAGGGCACGCTGCGCAGCCTCGCCGGCGCGTTCGGCTTCCACGACGACGACGTGTTCAAGCCAGTCCGCGTGCTGTCCGGCGGCGAGAAGGCGCGGGTCGCCCTCGCCAAGCTGCTGTACGACGCGCCCAACCTGCTCGTGCTCGACGAGCCGACCAACCACCTCGACATCGTGACCAAGCGCGCGCTGGTCAAGGCGCTCGCCGAGTACGAGGGGACGCTGATCTTCGTGTCCCACGATCGCCAGTTCCTCCGCGCGCTCGCCAACCGCGTGCTCGAGCTGTCGTCGGCCGGGCCCCGGGTGTACGGCGGCAGCTACGACGAGTACGTGACCTCGACCGGCCGCGAGGCCCCCGGCATGCGCCCGCTGGCATAGGCAGATGGCCCGGGATAGCCTCGCGCGATGGCCGTCCCGCTCAAGGACCTCGGGCGCGCGATCAAGCGCATGCAAGATCGTCATCACCGCACGGCCGACGCGCGGCTGGCATCGCTCGGCACCACGCTCGTGCAATGGGACGCGCTGCGCCACATCGCGGAGTACCCGGATTCGTCGTCGCACCAGCTCGCGCAGCTGACGTTCCAGACCGATCAGTCGTTCGGCACGCTCGCGACCCGGCTGGTCGAGCGCGGCCTGATCGACCGCACCCCGGGGCCGGGCCGCGCGATCCGCCACCGGCTGACCGCCGCCGGGACCAAGCTGCTGAAGACCGCGACCACGCAGGTCGAGGCGGTGCTCGCCGAGTCGTTCGCGCCGCTGTCGAGCGCCGAGCGCGAGACCCTGTGGGCGCTGCTCGGCAAGCTGCTGGCCGCCGGCTGAGCGGCTTTGCCTTGCGTATATCAACATGTTGATATAAATATGCGTACATGGTGACCCTCTCCAATGGCCTCGCGCTGCATGTAACCGATCACGGCCACGGCCGGCCGATCCTCCTGCTCCACGGCGGCGC
>DASWOO010001075.1:0-4084 GCA_036404335.1 Kofleriaceae bacterium | reverse complement strand
CGAGCGAGCCGCGACGGAATGGTGCCGAGCGCGAGCCGCTGGGCACGCAGCCACGACAGCTCGCTAACGATGTGCATCACGGCGGCAGTGAAACTGATCCTCGTCGGCGGGACGCCTGCTTCGGCAGCGACACGCTCCATTTCGAGGCGAATCAGGTTGTAGACGAGTGCGATGCCCCACAGCTCCTGACGCACGCCCTCCGGGGTCCGGCTGCGAATCGCCTCATGGCGCTGCAGCAGGTGCGTCTTGATCTCGTCGTACGCGATCTCCAGCTCCCAGCGCTCGTGGTAGAGCCGGATCAGCTCGTCGGCGGGTAGGCGTTAGCATCGAGCAGCGACGTCAGGAGCGTCGCGCGAGGAAATCCTCGACGCTGGTAGTGGATCGCCCGAATCTGCCACGTCGAGGGGATCCCTGGCTCGTTGATCTCGAGCTCGACGAGGTCGTCGTTGGGGCCGAGATGCTTCACCACCGCCCAGCGCGTGTTGCTCTTGCTGCGCGTGAGCCAGTGGCGATTGCCCTTGGTCTCGAAGCGGACCAGCTGTCCCTTGATCAGGAAGTTGCGGTCGAAGATCGCGAGCGAATTCTCGGGCATCGAGTCCCACAAGCCGCGCGCCAGCGTGGTCTCGCCGGTGTGGTAGTCCGCGAAGCGGAAGTCCGATAGCACGTGCGAGCGCAGCGCCATCGCAGCCACGACGCGCACCTGGGGATAGCCGCTCTCGCCACGGCCCCCGCCCGCGTGCTGGCCTCCGAATTCCGCCCGGTTCTCGGGCGAGTCCGGGACGCGCAGCGTCGTGCCATCCCAGCCGTAGAGCGCGAGCCCGCGCCAGCGATCCTGGTCGGCGCTCCGTGCCGACCACTCGGCCGCCGTGACGGTGAACAGGTACTCGAGCGCGAGGTCTTTGAGGCGCTGACGTGCCTGCACGATCGTGCTCTTGGCCAGCAGCGTGCCTCGTTTGTCGGGCAGCGCCAGGTCGAGCCGCTCGACGACGTTTTCGATCGGCTCGTTCCGATACAGCGCCATGCCAATGACGAGCCAAACGACCTGCTCGGCGGGCAACCTTCGTCGACGTATCGACGCGGTGCCGGCGTAACACAGCGCCTCCTCGATCCAGTTCGGGTCGAGTAGCGCTCGCAAGGCATCGAGATTCTCCGGCAGGGCAAACGTCGCGACGTCGACCAGCGCTTCTTGCAGCACCGTCGCATGCTGATCCTTTTGCGACCATCCGGATAGGCCCGACGAGCACAGCCTGGATTCCGGAGCAAGGTCAGCGACTTGGCGCTATCCGATCGGCATTGGCGCTAGCGGGCGCTAGCGGCGCCGTCGCCGGGTGAGCAGGGCGCCGAGCGCGACGAGCAGGCCGGTGCCGGTGCCGCCGGCGCCGGTGCCGGTGGTCGAGCAGCAGCCGCCGCCGCTGTCGCCGGTGGTGCCGCCGCCGCTGCCGGTGGTGCCGCCGCCGGTGGTGCCGCTGCCGCCGCCGCCGCCGATCGCGAGGAGGGCGGCGCCGTTGGGCGTGCCGTAGCCGGTCGGGCCGTCCCAGCCGGTGGCGGCGTTGCACAGGATGCTGTTGTTGTCGCAGGTGCCGTTGTTGCCGCTGGTGACGTCGTTGAGCGCGGTCGGGTTCGCCGCGAGGAACGCGCCGGAGGTCTGCTTGCCGTTGCCCGTCGCGGCGTAGACGCCGGCGACGAACGGCGAGGCCGCGCTGGTGCCGCCGGCGACGAGCCAGCCCGCGTTACCGGCGTTGTAGACCGCGACGCCGGTCGTCGGATCGCCGACCGCGGAGATGTCCGCCGTCGCCTTGAACGTGCACGGCGACGCGGTCTGGTACGCCGGCTTGGCGATCGACAGGCTGCACGCGCTGCCGCCCGCCGACTGCATCTTGGTGCCCGACACCGCCCACGCGGTCTCGGTCCAGCCGCGCGAGGTCAGCGTGGCGCGCTCGAGCCGGGTCGCGCCAACCGAGATCACGTGGCCCGACGTCCCGGGATAATCGGGGCCCTTGGTGGTGGCGAACTGGTCGTTGTAGCCGTCGTCGCCGGCGGCGGTGAAGATCGCGATGTCGCCGTGGTCGAAGTACTTCTCGAACGGCCGGACGTCGCCCTGCTCGGCGCCGCCCCAGCTGTTGCTGATCACGTCGGGCGTCATCGACGCCGCGATGCTCTCGGCCGCGAACAGGTCGGTCGAGCTGTCGCTGTTGGCCTCGACGATCACGATCTTGCACAGCGGGCACGCCGCGCTGACCATGTCGAGGTCGAGCGCCGCCTCGACCGTCCAGTCGTTGCTCATGGGCGGGTTCGCCGGCAGCGGCGACGCCTGGCCCTGCTGGTTGACGATCGTCAAGCAGCCGTTGGCGACGTTGCACACCGGCAGGCTGTACTGCGCGCGGTACATCGCCAGATCCGACTCGAGCGCGGTGTAGCCGAACGCGTTGACCAGCCCGACCTTGGGGCTCGCGGTCTTGGTCTTGGTCGGATCGATGCTGTACGCGCCCTGGAGGTCGTCGGCGCCGAGCCCGCGCGGCGCGGCGAGGTGGGCCTTGAATCGACCGGTCGACGAATCGATCTGCACCCGCGCCAGACAGCGCATCCGCCACTCGCCGCCGCCGCCGGGATCGCTGCACACCGCCGCCGAGTCGGTCCCGGCAGGGTCGGGGCCATCGTCCGGCGCGTCCGCCGTGGCGTCCGACAGTCCGCACGCGGCCATCGCCAGGGCGAGCCCGGCGCGAGCGATCCAACCTGCTGCCCCGATCCAACGAGCTTCGAGCATGGTCATCCTTCTTGTCAGTGTCCGGAGGTCGACCAAACGTTGACAATTTCCAGCCCCACCACGATAGCACGCCGGGCCCACCTGCCCGATTTGCGGGGCGAAACTCGGACCGCCCGACCGCTATGCGCGTTGCGTCGGACCGGCCACCCCCGTACAGTTTGCCGGAAACCCATGAAGCCGATGCAGAACTACCTGGTCCCGACGGTCATCGAGCAGACCCACCGCGGTGAGCGAGGCTGGGACATCTTCTCCCGCCTGCTCAAGGACCGCATCATCTTCCTGGGGACGCCGATCAACGACGACGTCGCCAACGTGGTGATCGCCCAGCTCCTGTTCCTCGACGCCGAGGAGCCGGAGAAGGACGTCATGCTGTACATCAACTCGCCCGGCGGTCACGTCACCGCCGGCCTGGCGATCTACGACACGATGCAGTTCCTCCACTGCGACGTGGCGACGATCTGCATGGGCCAGGCGGCGTCGATGGGCAGCTTCCTGCTCGCCGCCGGCACCAAGGGCAAGCGCTACGCCCTGCCCCACTCGCGCGTGATGATCCACCAGCCGCTCGCCGGCTTCCAGGGTCAGGCGACGGACATCGACATCCACGCCCGCGAGATCCTGAAGACCCGCGACACGCTCAACGAGCTGTACTCGAAGCACACCGGCCAGCCGACCGACAAGATCAAGCACGACACCGAGCGCGACAACTTCATGTCGGCGGCGCAGGCCAAGGAGTACGGCCTGATCGACGAGGTGCTCGTGACCGCGAAGAAGAAGACCGACGACAAGAAGTGATCGGTCAGCCGGCGGTCATCCTGCTCTCAGGCTCGCCGGCTGAACGTTGCCGATCTTCGCCAGCAGCAGCTGCCGATCGAACGGCTTGGCGATGAACTGCCAGTCGGGCAGCGGGGCGCCGTTGTTGTTGTAGCCCGACATGTAGACGATCCGCAGGTGCGGGTGCTCGAGGATGACCTCGCGCGCCAGATCGCGGCCGGACATCCCGGGCATGACCAGGTCGGTCAGCAGGATGTCGAACGGCTGGCGCCGGGCCTCCGCCAGCGCGGTCGGGCCCGACGGCGCCGAGACCACGTGGTAGCCGGCGTTGCGCAGCAGGCGCTCGGTCAGCCGGCGCAGCTGATCGTCGTCATCGACGAGCAGGACCCGGCCGCGCGCCTCGAATCCGGCGGGCTGGGCCCCGGCGTGCTCGGGCGTCAGGTCGGTCCGCGGCAGCGTGATGCGGAACGTCGTGCCGCGGCCGAGCACCGAGGTCACGGCGATCTCGCCGCCGGCCTGGGTGACGATGCCCTGCACGGTCGCCAGGCC
>DASWOO010001074.1:0-6348 GCA_036404335.1 Kofleriaceae bacterium | reverse complement strand
GATCGACGAGGCCCACGGCCAGCTGCGCCAGGGCCCGCCGGCGAGCGAGCCCGCGAGCGTGTCGCTCCAATCGCTGGTCGGGCTCGACCAGCGCGAGGTGCTCGCCCGGATCCGGCGCGATGCCGATCAGCCCTTCGATCTCGCGCGCGGCCCGCTGTGCCGGCTCGCGGTGTTCGACGTCGGCGACGCGGCCTACGTGCTGCTCACCGCGCATAACGTGGTGCTCGACGGCACCTCGGCGGTGATCGTGGTGCAGGACCTGATCGCGGCCTACCGCGCGCTGGTCGCCGGCGAGCCCCCGGCGCTGCCGGCCGCCGGCGAGGGCTTCGAGCGCCACGTTGCCCACGAGGCCGCGCAGCTGGCGGGCCCCGACGCCGCGGTGCGCGTCGCGTACTGGCATGCGCAGCTCGCCGGCCCGCTGCCGGTGCTCGCGCTGCCGGCCGATCGGCCGCGCACGGCGGCGACCGGCGCCCGCGGCGCCACGCTGTCGATCGAGCTGCCCGACGCGCTCGGCACGCAGCTCGCCGGGCTCGCCGGAACGCTGCGGATGTCGCGCTCGACCGCGTTCCTCGCGGTGTACCAGCTCGTGCTCCGCGCCTACACCGGCTGCGACGACGTCATCGTCGGCATGCCGATCAGCGGCCGGCGGGATCCGCGGTTCGCGCGCACCGTCGGCTACTTCGTCAACATGCTGGCGATCCGCGGCGCGCTGTCCGACGAGCTGCCCGTGCGCGCGCTGTGCGCCGCGCTGCACCGCGCGGTGCTCGATGGCCTCGCGCACGACCATCCGTTCGCGGCCGTGGTCCGCGCGCTCGGCCTGTCGGGCGAGGACGCGCCGGTGTTCTCCGTCGCGTTCATGTACCAGGACTGGCACGACGAGGCGTCGTGGGCCGGCGGCGGGTTCGCGCATGTCCCCGAGATCCGCCAGGAGGGCGAGTACGAGCTGGTGCTCGAGGTCGTCGAGCCCAGCCGCGCCGGGCTCGGCTACGCGCTGCACTGGAAGTACGATCCGGCGCGGTTCGATCGCGAGACGATCGCGGCGATCGCGCACCACTACCTGTTCGTCGCCGCCCAGCTGACCGCGCGGCTCGCCGGTGAGCCCGGGCTGACCGTCGGCGGGCTCGCCGCGCTGGCGCCCGACGATCGCGAGGCCCAGCTGGTGACCTGGAACGCGACCGCCGCGGCGTACCCCGCCGAGCGCGGCGTGCACGCGCTGTTCGCGACGCAGGCCGCGGCGCGGCCCGACGCGCCCGCGGTCAGCTTCGCCGGTGCCACGCTGAGCTACGCCGCGCTCGCCGCGCAGGTCCGCCAGCTCGCGCGCCACCTCGCGGCGTGCGGCGCCGGCCCCGGCGCGCGGGTCGCGATCTATCTCGATCGCTCGGACGCGCTGGTCGTCGCGCTGCTCGCGACGCTCGAGGCCGGCGCGGCCTACGTCCCGCTCGATCCGACCTATCCGCGCGATCGCGTGGCGTACATCCTCGACCACGCCGGCGCCGCGCTGGTGATCGGCCAGGCCGCGCGCCGGGCCGAGCTCGCCGAGCTGTGCGGCGAGCGCCGCCGCGTCGTGCTGCTCGACGCCGACGCCCCCGCCATCGCGGCGGCGACCGCGACCCCGCGGCCGGCGACCGCCGACGACCTCGCGTACGTGATCTACACGTCGGGCTCGACCGGCGCGCCCAAGGGCGTGATGGTCCCGCACCGCGCGCTCACCAACTTCCTGTGGTCGATGGCGCGCGAGCCCGGGCTGACCGCCGCCGATCGCCTGCTCGCGGTCACCACCCACAGCTTCGACATCGCGGCGCTCGAGCTCTACCTGCCGCTCGTCACCGGCGCGCACTGCCACGTCGCCGACAGCGCGACGGCGCGCGACGCCACCGCGCTCGCCGCGCTGATCGCCCGGGTCGCGCCGACGGTGATGCAGGCGACGCCGTCGACCTGGACGATGCTGTGCCACGCCGGCTGGCGCAACGCCGAGCGCGTGCGCGTGCTGTGCGGCGGCGAGGCGATGCCCGAGCCGCTGCGCGATCAGCTGGTCGCGATCGCCCCCGAGGTGTGGAACATGTTCGGGCCGACCGAGACCACGGTGTGGTCGACCGTCGCGCGGGTCGCCGCCGGCGAGCGCGTCTCGATCGGCCGGCCGATCGCCAACACGCAGTGCTACATCGTCGGGCCGCACGGCCGGCTGGTGCCGCGCGGCGCGGCCGGCGAGCTGTGCATCGCCGGCGACGGCCTGGCGCGGGGCTACCTCGACCAGCCGGCGCTGACCGCCGAGCGATTCACGGACCACCCGTTCGTGCCCGGCGCGCGCTGGTACCGCACCGGCGATCGCGCCCGCTGGCTCGCCGACGGCACGATCGAGTACCTCGGGCGGCTCGATCACCAGGTCAAGATCCGCGGCTTCCGCGTCGAGCTGGGCGAGATCGAGCACGTGCTGGCGCAGCACCCCGGCGTGCGCGAGGCGGCCGTGATCGCGCGCGCCCAGGCGGGCAGCCACCAGCTGATCGCGTACTACACCGCCGCGGCGGGCCCGGCGCCCGCGGCGGGCGAGCTCGAGCGCCACCTGCAGCGCAAGCTGCCCGACTACATGGTGCCGGCGCTGGTGCTGGCGCTCGACGCGCTGCCGCAGACGCCCAACGGCAAGGCCGATCGCAAGGCGCTGGCCGCGCGCGACGTGGCGCTGCCGGTCCCCAGCGCACCCGCGGCCGCCGACGAGGCCGCGATGGTCGCGATCTGGCGCGACGCGCTCGGGGTCGTCAACCTGGGCCCCGGCGATCGCTTCCTCGACGCCGGCGGCAGCTCGGTGCTGGCCGCCGTGCTCGCCGACCGGCTGGCGCGCGAGCTCGGCGCCCGCGTGACCCCGGCCGAGGTGTTCCGCCACGCGAGCGCGGGCGCGATGGCGGCCCACCTGCGCGGGTCGCGCGCGCCCGCGGCCGTGCCCGCCGCCCATGCTCCGGACGACGGCGTCGCGATCATCGGCGTGTCGTGCCGGCTGCCCGGCGCCGACGACGTCGACGCGCTGTGGCGCAACCTGCTCGCTGGCCACGAGGCGGTCGAGCGGCTGACCGACGACGAGCTGCGCCGGCGCGGCGTCGACGAGCCGCGGATCCGCGACCCGCGGTTCGTCGCCGTGCAGTCCAGCCTCACCGGCCGGGGCGCGTTCGACGCCGAGTTCTTCCAGCTGTCGGCGCGCGACGCCGAGCTGCTCGATCCCCAGGCCCGGCTGCTGCTGCAGCACGCGTGGAAGGCGGTCGAGGACGCCGGCTACCGGCCGCGCGAGCTCGCCGACGCCGCGGTGTTCGTGTCGACCGCCGCGACCCACTACCAGGCGCCGCTCGCCGCCGGGCACGCCGAGCGCCGCGACGCCGAGGCGCTGGTCGGCTTCCTGCTCGGGCAGCCGGGCACGATCGCGACGCTGATCTCGCACCGGCTCGGGCTGACCGGGCCCAGCCTGTTCGTGCACAGCAACTGCTCGTCGTCGCTCGCCGGGCTCGCGCTCGCGGTCGATCACATCCGCGCCGGCCGCGGCCGCCACGCGGTGGTCGGCGGCGCCACGGTCCACGGCGAGGACGCGATCGGCTACCTGCACCACGACGGCATGACCCTGTCCGCCGACGGCCGGTGCCGGCCGTTCGACGCCGACGCCAGCGGCATGGTGGGCGGCGAGGGCGCGGTCGTCGTCGTGCTCAAGGCCGCGGCGGACGCGGTGCGCGACGGCGATCCGATCTACGCCATCATCCGCGGCGCGGCGATCAACAACGACGGCGCCGACAAGGCCGGCTACTACGCGCCCAGCGTCGCCGGCCAGGCCGCGGTGGTCACCGCCGCGCTCGACCGCGCGGACCTCGCCGCGGAGTCGATCCAGTACGTCGAGGCCCACGGCACCGGCACCCGGCTCGGCGACCCGATCGAGGTCATGGCGCTGGCCGACGCCTACCGGCGGCACACCGCGGCGACCGGCTACTGCGGGCTCGGCTCGATCAAGTCCAACCTCGGCCACCTCGACGTCGCGGCCGGGCTGGTCGGCTGCGTCAAGGCGGCGCTGGTCGTGCGCGACGGCGTGATCCCGCCGACCTTGCACTTCCGCGCGCCCAACCCGCAGATCGACTTCGCGGGCTCGCCGTTCTTCGTCGTGGATCGCGTGACCCCGCTGGCGGTGCGCGACACCCCCGCGCGCGCGGCGGTCAGCTCGTTCGGGATCGGCGGCACCAACGTGCACGCCGTGCTCGAGGCGGCGCCGGCGGCGGCCCCGCGCCCGGCCGCGCCCGGGCCGCACGTGATCCCGCTGTCGGCGCGCGGCGCCGGCAACCTCGCGCGCCACGCCGCGGCGCTGGCCGATGCGCTGAGCCGATCGGACACGCCGCTGGCCGGCGCGGCGCTCGCCGACATCGCGTACACGCTGCAGGTCGGCCGGGTCGAGATGGCGGCGCGCGCCGTGTTCGTGGTCGAGCACCGCGCCGAGCTGATCACCGCGCTGCGCGGGTTCGTCGCCGGCCACGCGCCGGCGGTGATCGCGGATCGCCGGCTGGCGCAGCTGGCCCAGCTGTGGATCGGCGGCGCGAGCGTCGACTGGCAGGCGCTGCACGCCGGCGCCGCGCCGCGCCGCGTCCACCTGCCGAGCTACCCGTTCACCGAGGATCACTACTGGCTATCGCAGCCGGCCGCGCGGGTCGCCGACCCTGCGCCGGCGTGGTTCACCGAGCGCTGGGTGCCGCGCGCCGCGGCCGTGGGCGAGGCGTTCGCGCCCGGCGACGTCGTGGTGGCGCTGGCGTCGAGCCCCGCCCACCAGGACGAGCTGCGCCGGCTCGTCGCCGCGCGCGGCGCGCAGCTGGTGTGCATCGCGCAGCCCGGCGCCGCCGGCGATCACGTCGCGGCGTACGACGACGTCGCCGGGCTGACCCGAGCGTTCGCGGCGATCGCCGCGCGTCACCGGCAGGTCCGCGCGGTGTGCGAGCTGTGGCCCGTCGAGGACGTCCGGCGCCGGCGCGATCCGGGCGCGGTCGCCGGCCTCGTGCAAGCGGTCGTGGCGTCCGGCCTGGCGGTCGCGCAGCTCGTGGTCGCCGGCGCGTTCGCCGATCCGATCGAGCAGGCGCGCCTCGACGCCCAGATCGGCTATGCCCGCTCGCTGGCGCACGTCGCGCCCGGCCTCGCGCTGCGCGTGGTGCTGCACGACGGCCCGGCCGCGGCGTGGGGCGCGTTGATCGCCGGCGAGCTGGCGCAGCCCGGCGCGGCGAGCGCGCTGTATCGCGACGGCCAGCGCCAGGTCTGTCAGGTCCAACCGATCGCGATCGCGGCGACGGCGGGCTCGGTCGTGGTCGCCGGCGCGACCTACGTGATCGCCGGCGGGCTCGGCGGGCTCGGCCGGCGGATCGCCGAGCACCTCGCGACGCGGCGCCGCGCCAACCTGATCGTGATCGGGCGGTCGGCGCCGGCGGCGGCCGACGCGGCGTGGCTCGCCGAGCTCGAGCGCGGCGGCGTCCGCGCGGTGTACTGGCAGCTCGACCTCGCCGACGCGGCCGGGCTGCGGGCGCGGCTCGCCGAGCGGCCCGCGGCGCTCGCCGACGTACGCGGCGTGATCCACGCGGCCGGCGTGGCCGACGCGCGCTCGCTGCTCGCCAAGCCGCGGGCGGCGGTCGACGCCGCGCTGCGCGCCAAGCTCGACGGCACGCTGGCGCTCGAGCGCGCGGTGCGCGACGCGGTGGCGCGGCCGGTCGACTTCGTGTGCCTGTTCGCGTCGACCGCCGCGACGCTCGGCGATTTCGGAAGCGGCGACTACGCGGTCGCCAACCGGTTCCAGGCGGCCTACGCGCGCGCGCTGCGCGACGCCGATCCGGCGAGCCGGGTGATCGCGATCGGCTGGCCGCTGTGGGACGAGGGCGGCATGGGCGCGGCGGCGCAGCGCCAGGCCGATCCGGCGCGGCTCGACGGCTACCTCGCGGCGAGCGCGCAGCGCGCGCTGGACACCGCGACCGGGCTCGCGCTGTTCGAGGCCGCGCTGGCGAGCGGGCAGGCCAGCCCGCTGGTGGTGTGGAGCCCGCGCGCCGCCGAGCTGGTCGCGGCGATCGACGCGGTCTCGGTCGAGGAGACCCGCGCGGCCGCGCGCCGGATGCTCGCCGGCCCGTCTGCGCGGGCGCACGTCGGGACCGCGCGGCTCAAGGCGGCCTGATGAAGCTCGACCTGCTCGTCGCCGAGCCGTGGGACGACTACGCGCTCCTCGACAGCGGCGACGGGCGCAAGCTGGAACGCTACGGCCGCTTCCGCTTCATCCGTCCCGAGGCGCAGGCCTTGTGGTCGCCCGCCGCCACCGACTGGCAGGCCGACGGCGAGTTCGTCGGCGGCTCGGACGAGGAG
>DASWOO010001073.1:0-2687 GCA_036404335.1 Kofleriaceae bacterium | reverse complement strand
AGAGGGGGAGATGAACCTGCTCGACGACGCGCCGCCGCGGGCCGGACTGCCCGACCTGACCGCCACGGCCGCGAGCGCCGACCTCGCCCGCGCCCTCGAGCGCGCGGCCGCCGCCGTCGCCCGGCTCGACCAGGCACTCGGCGCAGCGCACCCGCTGCGCCCGGCCTTCCTGCACCGCGCCCGGCTGGAGGCGGTGCGCCAGCAGGCCGCGGTCGACGGCCAGCTGATCGAGCCCTGGCACCTCGCCGCCGTGCTCGAGGGCCTGCGCCCGCGCGTGGACAAGGCAACGCCACGCGTGAGCGACCGCGGCGGCGTGCTCGCAGCCGCGCGGCACGCCCTCGACCTGCACGGCTGGCTTGCCGAGCCCGACTTCGACCAGGAGGGCGAGGTCCAGCGCGCCGCGCGCGCCCTCGCCGCCGCCCCCGGCGCCACGCCGCTGCTTGCGGCGGCGTGCGGGATGCACCACTGGCTCGCTGACGGCAACGCGCGGGCGCCGATGCGCGCGGCCCTGGTGCGGCACTGGACGCGCCACGGCCTGCTGCAGGCCCCCGTGCCGCTCACCGGGCCTGCGGCGCTGCGCGGCGCCGCCGACGATCACGCGCGTTGGGGGATCGAGGCCTGGGCGCCGGCCTTCCTGCACGCCGTCGCCGGCGAGGCCGAGGCCGCGCTCGCGCTGCTCACCGGGCTGGAGCAGGCCTGGCGCGCCGCGCGCCGTGCGGTGGCGTCCGTCGCCGGCCGGCGCCGCACCTCGCGCGCCGCGGCCGCCGTGGACGTGCTCGCCGCGGCCCCTTTGGTCTCGGCCACCTCGCTTGCCGCCGCTCTCGGCATGGCGGTCAAGAACGCGACGGCGCTGCTGGACGCGTTCTGCCGTGACGGCGTCGCGATCGAGGTGACCCACCGCTGCAAGCGGCGGCTGTTCGGGCTCGCCGGGCTCGCGCCCCTGCGCGCGGAGGTCGCCCCTCCGCACCGCCCGGTGCCGGGCCGCGGCCGCGGGCGGCCGTCCCGCGCGGTCGCGGCCGCGGCAAATGCGCCCGCGCTGCCGTCGGCACCGATGCCACCGATGTCGCCGCTCGAGCGGTGGTCGTACGACTACGGCGAGCTCGAGCGCGCCATGGCCGCCATCGACGAGACGCTCCGCCGCACCCGGCGCGACCTCGGCCAGCCCGCGGGCCACCTCACGCGCGGCTGCGAGGACATCTCCGGTGCGTGACGCGATGCCGCCCCTGGGCGGGCCGCGCCGGCGCCGGCTGGCTTCGGGCCGTGCGCGCGGTCCGAAGCCGCAGACAGGAGCGCTGGTCGCACCCGCACCGCGGGCCGGCCGGGTGGGCGAGGCGCGTGGCGGCTTGGGCGTTGCCCCGACCCGGGTTCGCGGTCATTGGGCATGCACGGCCGGCTGCGGTCGGCTCAACGTATTGAGATAATTCAGTTCCCGTCCAGAGCTCGGCCGCAAGCATCGCAAATAGTTAGGCACACGACCTGGCGATTTTATCGTTGTGTGAATGGTGCAATTCAGCTATCAGTGAGGCATGTATCTGCGCGCCACCCGGCGACACAACCGCGACGGCTCGACGGTCGCCTACTACGCCCTCGCCGAGAGCGTTTGGAACCCAGAGGCAAAGCGGCGCGAGGCCCGGGTGGTGCATAGTTTCGGCCGTGCCGATCAGGTCGATCGCGCCGCCCTCGAGCGGCTGGTGAACAGCATCAACCGCGTGCTCGATGGCGGCGATGGCGTGGTCGCCGACAAGACCACGGCCGGCATCCCCGACTTCGAGATCGACGGCGTGTTCGAACTCGGCGTCGTGCTGGCCGCCCGCCACCTGTGGGAGGAACTCGGCATCGGCCCTGCCATCCGCCGCTGCGTCGAGCAGGCTGGCCTTACCGCCCCGCACGCGACGGCGCTGTTCGCCATGGCTGCCCAGCGCCTGGAGGCGCCCGGCTCCAAGCTCGCCTGCGCCGAACGCTGGCTGCCCGAGGTGGCCTGGCTGCCGGAGGCGGCCGGGCTGGCCGTCGATCAATGCTACCGCGCGCTCGATGTCCTGGCGGTCTGGGCCGAGGAGATCGAGCGCGACGTGTTCCTCAAGACTGCCGACCTGTTCCGTCTCGACGTCGACCTGATCTTCTACGACACCACGACCGCCTACTTCGAGATCGACGACCCCGACGAGGGTGAGCAGGACTGGGCCGGGCGCCTCTACGCGCCCCTACGTCGCAGAGGCCACAGCAAGGAAGGTCGCGACAACCAGCCGCAGGTGATCATCGCGCTCGCGGTCACCCGCGACGGCATGCCCGTGCGCTCCTGGGTGCTGCCGGGCGACACCGCGGACGTGAGCACGGTCGCACGGATCAAGGAGGACCTGCGCGCCTGGCGACTTGGCCGCTGTCTCTTTGTCGGTGACGCTGGGATGTACTCGGCCGACAACCTGGCCGCTCTCAGCCGCGGCCTGGGCCGCTACATCCTGGCCGTGCCGATGCGCCGCGTGAAGGACGTGGAAGCCGAGGTGCTGTCCCGGCCCGGGCGCTACAAGCAGGTCGCCGACAACCTGCAAGTCAAGGAGGTGTGGGTGGGCGACGGCGAGCGGCGCAAGCGCTACGTGCTCTGCCTCAACCCGCAGGAAGCCGAGCGCGAGCGCCAGCACCGTGCGCAGGTGCTGGTCGAGATCGCGGCCGAGCTGGCGCTCCTCGAGCAG
>DASWOO010001072.1:0-5964 GCA_036404335.1 Kofleriaceae bacterium | reverse complement strand
ACATCGCCGATCGCGACCAGCCGGCGGCCGCCCTCGGTCTCGATCACGTCGTAGTAATCGCCGCCGACCTCGGACGCCGGCTTCATCAGGCCGCTGAGCACGAAGCCCGGCAGGGTGGGCTCGCTGGGCAGGAGCAGGGTCTGGATCTTCAGCGACCTCCATCTCGGCGAACAGCGCGTCGCGCGCGCCGCGCAGCTCGATCCGGGCGCGGCGCTCGTCGAAGAAGAGCTTGCACAGCACGCGGTTGAGCACCACGCCGATGAACGTCAGCTCGAGGAAGTAGATCAGGTTCGAGGCGACCGCCGGGTCGTGGTGGACGAACGACGCGGCGATGTAGCTGGCGACGATCGCGAGCGAGGTCACGACGATCCAGATCGCGTCGGCCGGGAACAGCGCGGTGAACGCGAAGTAGATCAGGAAGTACGCGAACAAGAAGCTGCCGCCGCTCGCCGACGCCAGCGCCATGATCGCCGAGCCGGTCGGCCCGAACACGCCGCCGACCAGGACCAGCATCGCCAGGTGGTAGCGCCTGCGGAACACGCCGCGCGCGAGCGCGAGCCGGAGCAGCAGCACCGCGGCGATCGCCCCGGCCACGATCCAGATCGCGGTGGTGAAGTACGGCCGCGCCGTGAAGTACACGAACGACCAGATCGCCGTCGGCATCACGAACACCGAGATCCAGATCAGGACCACGGTGCGCTGCAGGATCACCTCGCGCTGAGCGGCGCGGAGCTCGTCGTGGTACGGCCCGTCGAGCTCGGCGCCGAGCACCACCGCGACCCCGTGCCGCGCCGGTGGCGGTGTCGCCGCCGGCCGCGGCGCGAGCGCCGTCAGCAGCCGGGTGCTGTCGTCCGGGCTGGCCGGCGTCGCCACGATCGACTCATCTCCTGTCATGACAGCGGCCCATGCCGTGAGAATACCATCTCACGTGAAAGCAACTCGCGGGATCAGCGTGTTGCAGTCTCACGGTCTTTATAAATAGGTACGTGAAAATCCGCCATCGACGGTGAGGATTTCTCCCGTGAGGTTGCTCGCCATCGGCGAGCATAAAAAGCCGACGCTGCGCGCGACGTCGTCGAGCCCGACCGCCACCCCGGTCGCGCTGCGCCGGGCCTGCACGGCGCGGGTGCTCGTTGCGTGACCCGCGCCGATCGCGCGGATCGCGCCGTCGGTGGCGATGAGTGACGAGCTGATCGCATTGACCAAGATCGACTCTCGGCCGAGCTGCATGGCAAGATACACGACTGCTGATTCCAGTGCAGCTTTGGCTATTCCAGCCACATGGTAATTGGGTGTGCTGCGATGACTACACGATGAGGTCAAGGTCACCACGCGCGGCGCCTGGCTCTTCGCGAGCAGCGGGCGGGCGTGGCGGCAGACCGCGATCAGCGACCACGCCGAGACCGTCATGACGTGCTCGAACTCGGCGCGCGACAGCTCGACCATCGGCCGGGCGAGCACGCCCTCGGGGATGTCGACCACGCTGTGGACCACGAAGTCGAGCGGCGCGGGGCCGAGCGCGGCGAACGCCGCGGCCAGGCTGGCGTCGTCAGTGACGTCGACGGCGAGCGCGCGGCCGCCGAGCTCGGCGGCGAGCGGCCAGACCTGATCGATCCGCGGCGGCCGGCAGGTGAGCGCGACCTCGGCGCCCTGGGCGTGCAGGTGGCGGGCGATGGCATAGCCGAGGCTGTTGGCGCTCGACACGCCGATCACCACGCCGCGCGCGCCGGCGAGCAACCCGGTCACTTCGGCGCTCCCGCGGCCGGGAACCACGCGTCCATCGACGCCAGGCCGCGCTGCTCGTACTCGCCGAGCGCCTTCTGGATATGCGCGGCGGCCTCGGCCGCGGCGATGCCTCCGACCCACATCGCCAGCCGCGCGATCGCCTCCATGATCTTCTCGCGCGGCGTGCCGAGGTGCAGCAAGGTCTTGGCGAACATGCCCGCCGGCGCGTAGCTGCGCTGCGCGCACAGCACGGTCATGCCGATCAGGTAGTTCTCGGTGACCGAGAGCCACGTCGTGTCGGACTCGAGCACGTGGTAGGCGTGCAAGGTCTCGCGCAGGGCGGGGTGATCGAGGCGATCGACGAACGCCGCGTGGCGCGCGCCGGCGCCGGGGCCGAACAGCTCGTCGAGGTAGCGCTCCGAGCGCGCGCGATCTTCAGGCGTCATGGCAGGTCCCTCCGCAGGGTCAACGGCATGGGTCAACGGCATGGGTCAACGACATGGCTCAGCGGCCCTGGCCGATCGGCAGGATCACCAGCTCGGCGATCACGACGTGCGCCGGCCGGCTGGCGATCCACAGGATGGTGTCGGCGATGTCGTCGGGCGAGAGCCAGCGCGGCACCGCGCGGGCGAGCTTGTCGCGCGCGGCCTCGAACCCCGAGACCTTGTCGTACAGCGGGGTCTCGACCAGCCCGGACGCGATCGACGTCACGTGGACGCCGAGCGGATCGAGCTCGAGCCGCAGCGCGGCGGTCGCGTGGTCGAGCGCGGCCTTGGTCGCGGCGTAGGCGGCGAACCGCGCGTTGGCCGCGAACCGGGCGGTGACCGACGAGACGTGGATCAGGTGGCCGCCGGTCAGCCGGGGCGCGAGCGCGATCGCCAGCTCGGTCGCGGCGTGGACGTTGATCTCGAACAGCCGGCGCCAGCCGTCGGCGCCGAGCTCGCTCGGCGAGGCATACGCGGCCTCGCCCGCGTTGTTGACCAGCAGATCGAGGCGCGGCGCGCGGTCGGTGATCTCGGCGATCGCGCGCGTCCGGCCGGCGGACGACGCCAGATCGGCGCAGATCCCGACGAACCGGCCCTCGCCGCGCGCGGTCTCGGCCGCGAGCGCGTCGCGGCGCCGGCCGATGCCGATCACGGTCGCGCCTTCGCCGATCAGCCGCCGGGTCAGCGCGGCGCCGATCCCCGAGGTCGCGCCGGTGACCACCGCGTGCTTGGATTCGAGCAGAGCCATGGGAGCCTCCTTCAGGCGTAGTACAGGGCGCCGGCGACGTTCATCCCGGCGCCGACCGCGAGCGAGAGCACCAGATCACCGCGCTGGATCGTCCGATCGTGGATCCGGGCGCCGAGCGTGGCCGCGATGCTCGCGCTCGCGGCGTAGCCGGTGACATCGCCCGACCACACCAGCTTGGCGCGCGCCAGGCCGAGCCCGTCGCACACCGCCTCGACGGTGGCGGCGTGGGTCTGGGCCGGCAGCAGCCAGGTGATGTCGCCGGGCGCGAGCCGGTTGCGCTCGATCAGCTGCCGGCCGGCCTCGAGCATCAGCTCCAGCCCGGCGCGGCCGGTGCGTGCGCCGCGCACGAACAGCGACTTGCCGTCGGCGCCCCAGCTGGTCAGATCGGCCTTGCTGACCACGGTCTTGCCCAGGTAGTCGACGATGCCGGTGCGCGGCGCCGCCGGCCGCTTGCGCAGCACCACCGCCCCGGCCGCGTCGCCGACCAGGAAGCAGAACGCCGAGCGGTTCGACGCCGCGGTCGCGAACCGGCCGCCCTCGTCGCTGGCGACCAGCAAGGCCAGCCGGTAATCGGGGTTGTCGAGCATCGCGTCGGCGAGCTCGAGCCCGCGCAGGAACCCGGCGCAGTAGCTGGCCTTGAGGTCGATGCCGACGCCGTCGTCGCGGCCGAGCTCGGCGAGCACCAGCGGCGCGAGATCGGCGACCACCGGGTTGGCCGGATCGGGGTAGTTGACCATCGGGATCGTCGAGCACGACGACACGATGACCAGGTCGATCTCGGCCGGGTCGAACGCGCCGGTCGCGCGGCCGTGGGCGACGGCGCTCGCGACCGCCTCGCGCGCCATCGTCCAGGTGTTCTCGCCGGGGCCGCACCAGGTCCGGCGCTGCATCCGGGTGTCGGCGATCAACGCCGCGCGGTCGTCGGTGATCGCGAACTCGCAGCGCGCGAAGAACGCGGCGTTGTCGACGACGTCGCGCGGGTAGGCAAAGCCGGCGCCGACGATCTCGGTCACCCGCTCGCGGGGCCGCGGCCCGGGCGCGAGCCGGGTCACGCCGCCACCGCCGGGCCGACGGTGTACAGCGCGGCCGCCGCGTACCACCCGCCGCCGACCGCCGCCGACAGCACCAGGTCGCCGGGCCGGACCTGGCCGGTGGTGACGAAGTGATCGAGCGCGACCGGGATCGACGCCGACGACACGTTGCCGACGTCGGCGTAGTTGGTGAGCACGCGCGCGGCCGGCACGTCCAGCGCGCGGACGATCGCGGCCTGGACGCCCGCGGTGCCCGAGTGCGGGATGATCCACGCGACGTCGCCGAGCGCGCGCTGGTTGCGTGCGAGCAGGCGCGCGGAGACCTCGGCGATCGAGCGCGCGGCCAGGGCGCACAGCTCGCGCTGCGCGAGGTGGGTGTGGACCCAGCCCTGGTCGTCGATGTCCATGATCGCGGCGTGCGCGCCGTCGGCGGCGAGCTCGTAGTCGATCAGCCGGCCGCCGTGATCGGGGCGGGATCCGGCGGCGCGCTCGACGACGAACGCCCCGGCCGCGTCGCCGAGGATCAGGCTGCCGCGGCTGCCGGGCCGGGCGCGGCGTGCGGTGTGCTCCGACGCGACGACCAGGCCGCGGCGATAGCGCGGGTTGCGCAGAAACTCGTGGGCGGTGCCGAGGCCATAGAGGAACCCGGCGCACGCGCAGCCGAGGTCGTGGGCGAACGCGCGGCCGGCGCCGAGCATGTGCTTCACCGCCGGCGCGAAGTCGGGCAGGTAGCGGCGCTGGGTCCAGTTGGCGAGGATGACGAAGTCGAGGTCGGCGGCGGCGACGCGCGCGCGCTCGAGGGCGCGGCGGCCGGCGATCACCGCCATCTCGGCGATGCCCTCGCCGGCGCCGGCCCAGCCGCGGCGGACGACGCCGATGCGATCGAGCTCGGCCGGGGCGATCGGCTCGTCGAGCGGCGGCAGGCTGGCGTTGGTGTGCATCGTCGCCGGCAGGTAGCTGGCGAAGCCGGTGATCCGGACGTCATGATCGGGAGATGCCTGCATGGACTTCCTAGCCCGCGCGGTGGCGGTACGTGCCGGTGGGATCGAGCTGGGTGAGCAGCTGGGCTTCGCGGTCGGTGATCGCGGCGCTCACCTCGGGGGCTGCGTCGGTGATCGGCCACGGGCAGTCGCGGGCGAACGCCGCCGCGGCGGTGGGGTCGGAGACCGAGGCCAGGCGCCAGGCGTCGCCGTCGCCGCGCTCCAGCGTGCCGCGGTCGGTGACGATCGATCGCACGGCGCGGCCGGAGCTGGTGATGTGATCGACGCGCTCGACCAGCCGGCCCGGGGCCAGGCGGGTGATGACCACGACCTCGGCGGCCGACGCGGCGATGTCGCACGCGCCGCCCGAGCCGACCAGCCAGGTGCCCGTAGGTTCCCGGCTGGCGAGCCACGTGCTGTTGAGGTTGCCGGCGCGATCGAGCTGCGCGGCGCCGAGCGCGGCGAGGCAGCGGTGATCGACCAGCGCGCCGAGGATGTCGTCGATCCCCGAGACCCGCCGGGCCCGGGTCATGTTCTCGTAGGCGAGGAGATAGCCGTGGCCGTCGGGGCCGCAGTCGAGGTCATACAGCCCGGTCTCGACCATGACGCGCAGCCGGTGACCGGCGGCGGCGAGCTGGAGCTGGGCGAGCCGCGCGGCGAAGAACGCCTGGCCGATCCCGGCGATCAAGACCTGCGCGCCCGTCGCGCGCGCCCGGGCCGCGAGCTGGCGGGCGCCGGCGACGATCAGCGCGTCGGCCGGCGTCGTGACGCGCCCGGCGGGCGTCGCGGCCGTGGGCGCCGGGCCGCGCAGCCGGGCCAGCCGCGGCGCGCCGACATAGCTGCGATACGCCGCCGCGCCGTCGCTGGCGCGGAGCACTCGCTCGACGAAGTCCGCGAGCGCCGCGTCGTCGCTCGCGAGCGCCCGCCACCGCTCGTAGTGCTCGAAGTCGTCGCGGTACGCCGGCAGATCGGCGCCCGCAGGCGAGAGCAGCGGT
>DASWOO010001071.1:0-3488 GCA_036404335.1 Kofleriaceae bacterium | reverse complement strand
CGCGCGCAATTACTGGGACGAGCTCGGCCGCGGCGCCGCGCGCGGCATGCACGGGCCGATGCTCGCTCAGCTCGCGCGCAGCCTGGAGCTCGAGACCATCGACGCGCCGATCGTGTGGGAGGCGCGCGCGCTGGCCAACCTGCTGGTCGGACTGGCCGCCAATCGCTGCTACGCATTTAAGGCAATCGGCGCGCTCGGCGTGATCGAGCTGACCGCCCCCGGCCGGTCCGAGCTGGTCAACGTCGGGCTCCGCCGGTGTGGCGTGACCGCTCGTGCGCGCCAGTACTACGCGCTGCACGCCACGCTCGACATCAAGCACTCCGCGGCGTGGAACCGCGAGATCCTGTGGTCGCTGGTCGAGGACCGGCCCGAGGTCGCGCCGTACCTGGCCGAGGGCGCGCTCGCCCGGCTCGCCGCCGGCCAGCGCTGCTTCGAGCGCTATCGCAAAGAGCTCGGGCTGACCGGCGCCGCGATCGACCGGGCGGCGTGACGTGCGGGTGCTCGGGATCGGCGATTACACCGAGCTCGGATCGATCTATCTCCGGCTGATCGCCGAGGGCCACGAGGTCCGGGTCTACACCGCCGAGGCCAACGCCCACGACATCCTCGCGGGCTTGATCACCCGGGTCGACGACTGGCGCACGGAGCTCGCCTGGGTCCGCGACGGCCTGATCCTGTTCGAGGACGCCGGCCTGGGCGAGACCCAGGACCAGCTGCGCCGCGACGGCTACCGCGTGCTCGGCGGCAGCGCGCTCGGCGACCAGCTCGAGCAGGATCGGGAGTTCGGCCAGCGCTGCCTGCGTGACGTCGGCCTGCCCACCGCGCCGGTCAGCCGGTTCGAGCGCTTCGACGACGCGATCGCGTTCGTCCGCGCCGAGCCGCGGCGCTACGTGCTCAAGTTCGACGACACCGTGCTGACGTCGGACGCCAACTACGTCGGCATGCGCGACGACGGCGCCGACGTCATCGCGATCATGACGCGCTACCGCCGGCAGTGGCAGGCCGAGGGCGAGGACCCTCCGCCATTCATCTTGATGCACCACGTCCAGGGCATCGAGGTCGGCGTCGGTTGCTTCTTCGACGGCCACGACTTCGTCGGCCCGATCAACCTCGACTGGGAGCACAAGCGGCTGTTCCCCGGCGAGCTCGGCGAGCTGACCGGCGAGATGGGCACCGTGGTCAGCTATCGCGGCGGCGACCGGCTGTTTGCGGCGACGCTCGCGCGCCTGGCGCCGCGGCTGCGCGAAGGCCGGCACGTCGGCTACGTCAACCTCAACATGATCGTCAACGCCGACGGCGCGTGGCCGCTCGAGCTGACCTGCCGGTTCGGCTACCCGGGCTTCGCGATCCTGTCGGCGCTGTTCGCCGAGCCGTGCGGCCAGATCCTCGCGCGCGTGGCATCGGCCGGCGGCGGGTTCGAGACCCACCCGGGCTACGCGGTCGGCGTCGTGCTGACCGTGCCGCCGTTCCCGTATCACCACGGTTACGACGAGCTCGGCAAGGGCACGCCGATCTGCCTGCCGGACGATCTGACCGACGGCGAGCGCCACCACCTGCACTTCGCCGAGCTCGGGCTCGATGACGGCCAGCTGGTGACCACCGGCATCGTCGGCTACATCATGGTCGTGACCGGGCGCGGCGACACCGTCGAGGCGGCGCAGGCGGCGGCGTATGGCCTGGCCGGGCGGATCGCGCTGCCCAACGTCCGCTACCGCAACGACATCGGCGACGGCCTGCGCACGACCGGCCTCGCGACCCTGCACCAGCTCGGCTGGCTGTAGCTCAGGTGTCGACCACGAGCGTGACCACGGCGATGCGATCGACGCGATCGTAGGGCGCGGCGTCGAGCTCCTCGCCGAACACGTCGGGGTCGAGCTCGTCCCAGTGATGGGCGCGGCCGTCGATCAGCGGCGCGAGGGCGTCGCGCAGCGGATGCGCGCCGTCGATCACCGGCGAGCCGGTGTAGAGCACGAGCTGGCCGCCGGGCGCGAGCCGGGCCAGCGCGTCGCGCACGATGCGGACCGACAGCCCGATGCCGAGCTCGCCGCCGCCATCGCGGTAGGTCCGGCGCTCGCGATCGGCGAGGTACGGCGGGTTGGCGATGATCGCATCGACCTGCCCGTCGACGCCGGCGAGCACGTCGCTCTCGACCAGCTCGACCTCGGCGCCGGCGAGCGCGGCGTTGATCCGCGCGAGCCGCAGCGCGCCGGGGTTGATGTCGGCGAGCACGATCTGCTCCGCGCGGTCGCGCACCGCGAGCCCGCCGGCGCCGCAGCCGCAGCCGACGTCGACCAGCCGGCGGGCCGGGCGCAGCACGCGGCGCAGCGCGGCGACGAAGCGGTAGGTATCGGGGCCGAAGAACACCGAGGCCGCGTCGTGGGTCGGAAACGCCGAGTGCACGAAGATCGCGCGCGGCTCGTCGAGGGTAGAGCACCGCACCGCGCTGCGCAGCCACGCGCCGTCGCGGATCAGCGCCCCGCCGGCGTCGAGCAGGTGCTCGACCTCGGGCAGGCTGCCGGGGCGGAACGGCCGCGACCAGCCGAGCACGTCCTCGACGCCGTGCGCCTCGGCGCCGCGCGCCCAGGCGTTGACCGGCCGGGCGTTGACCCGCGCGTGGGTCGCCGGGGTCGGCGTCACGAACCGGTAACGGCGCGCCACCAGCCAGCGGCCGAGCGTGATCAGGGCGAGGTCGTCGGCCATCGCCGGCAGCATCACGCCGCACCCGCGCGCCGCGCAAGCCCGGCGCGTGGCCTCGTGCTTGCACTGCTCGCGGCCATGGGATTCCTCAGGACGATTCTTGGCAAAGACACCACGACCGACGTGTGCGAGCTGCTGACCACGCAGCACACCGAGGTCGACGCGCTGTTCGAGCAGCTCGAGAAGCGCGAGGGCGATACCCGGGCCGCGTTCTATGACCTCGCCAACAAGCTCGCGGCGCACGCCGGGGCCGAGGAGAAGGTCTTCTACCCGGCGGTCATGACCCCCGACACCAAGGAGCTCCTGCAGGAGTCAGTCGAGGAGCACCTGGCGATCAAGCGCGTGCTCGCCGACCTGATCACGATGAAGCTCGACGACGACGCGTTCCACGCCAAGCTGTCGGTGCTCAAGGAGCAGGTCAGCCACCACGCGCACGACGAGGAAGAGAAGAACCTGTTCCCCAAGCTGCGCGCGACGATGAGCGCCGATCAGCGCGCCGCGCTCGGCAACGAGGTCCTGGTCGCGTTCGAGGATCTGATGGAGTCGCAGCCGTACAAGCACGTCCCGCAGGAGATTCAGCAGGCCGCGCCGCTGCCGCCCGCGTCGAGTCGTTAACCTTCGTGTCCGGCGAGGCTGCCGTATGATAGCGGGATGGCGTTGACGATCGCGTGTCTGGGGTGGAGCTCGCTGGTCTGGAAGCCGTCGCACCACCCCGGCGGGCCGCTCGACGCGCAGGGCGTCCGCCCGGGGCGCGTCGACGCCGGCGGTAGCTGGCACAGCGACGGGCCCAG
>DASWOO010001070.1:0-4368 GCA_036404335.1 Kofleriaceae bacterium | reverse complement strand
GGTCGGCCAGGCGCCGGGGCCGGGCCAGCTGGTCGACTCGTCGGTGCACGCGCTGGCGGCGCTGGTCCGCGAGGCCGGCGGCACGGCGGATCGGATCGGCATCGCGCGCGACAACCTGGCGTCGTTGGCCGAGCACCTCGCCGCGGCGGCCGGCCACGACGTGGTGATCACGACCGGCGGCGTGTCGGTCGGCGATCGCGACTACATGCACGCGGCGCTCGCCGCGGCGGGGATCTCGCTCGAGCTGTACAAGGTCGCGATGAAGCCGGGCAAGCCGTTCTCGTTCGGGCTGCGGCCCGGCGGGCCCGGCGTGATCGCCGCCCCGGTGTTCGGCCTGCCGGGCAATCCGGTGTCGACCCTCGTCGCCTACGAGCTCTTCTTGCGGCCGGCGCTGCTCGCGATGCAGGGCGCGGCCACGCTGACCCGGCCGGTGGTCGAGGTCGAGCTCACCGGCGGCTACACCAAGCAGGCCGGCCGGACGCACTATCTCCGGGCCCGGGTGGTCCGCCGGGGCGACCGGCTGATCGCCACGCCGCACCCCAAGCAGGGCTCGGCGATGCTGTCGTCGCTGGTCGGCTGCAACGCGCTGGTCGTGGTCGGGGCCGAGCTGACCTCGCTCGCGGATGGCGCCAGGGCCCCGGCGATCCTGCTGGACGCTGTATAAGGACGCTGCAGATGAAGATCACGATCGATGTCGAGGACCGCGTGGACAAGGCGCTCGCCCGGTTCTTTCCCGAGGCCGGCCGGCGCCAGCTCTCGGAGCTGTTCGCCGAGGGCGCCGTCCGGGTCAACGGCAAGCGCGCCAAGAAGGGCGACCGGGTCAACGTCGGCGACTCGGTCGAGCTGGCGCGCGAGCCGGTCCACGGCGACGCGCTGCGGCCGGCGCCGGATCCGGACGTGCCGCTGACCGTGCTGATCGAGCGCACCGAGGTCATCGTCGTGGCCAAGCCGGCCGGGGTGCCGTCGCAGCCGCTGCGCGCCGGCGAGCTCGGCACGATCGCCAACGCGGTCGCGTTCCGCTACCCCGAGTGCATCGCGATCGGCGACGACCCGCGCGACGGCGGGCTGGTCCACCGGCTCGACATCGGCACGTCGGGCGCGCTGGTCGTGGCTCGCACCGAGGAGGCCTACCACGCGCTGCGTGACGCGTTCGGCGCCGGCCTGGTCTCGAAGAGCTACCTGGCGATCACCGACGGCCAGCCGGTGTCGCGCGAGTGCGACCAGCCGCTCGCCCAGCGCGGCAAGCGCGTCGCGGTCGACCTCGCCGACGGCCTGGCGGCCTACACCGAGTTCGCGGTCGACAAGCAGTCGGCGGATCACGCCCTGGTCCGCTGCATCGCCCAGACCGGCCGCATGCACCAGGTGCGCGCCCACCTCGCCCACGTCGGCGCGCCGATCACCGGCGACGCGCTGTACGGCGGCGCGCCGCTCGCCGGCGAGGACGGCTTCTTCTTGCACGCGCTGTCGATCACCCTGCCGCTCGGCCGCGAGCGGTTCACCGCCGAGGCGCCGCTGCCCGAGCGGTTCCAGCGCGCGCTCGCCAGCTGCGGCCTGGCATAGCTCAGGCCAGGGCGGCGGCGACGTCGCGCGCGATCACGAGCTCTTCCTCGGTGTGGACGACGAAGCTGCGCGTCCGGGATCCGGACAGCGTGATCTCGGCGAGGCCGCCGTGCTTGGCCGGCGCGGCCGCGGGGTTGCGCTTGGGGTCGAGCGCGATGCCCAGGCCGGCGAGGCCGGCGCAGATCCGGGCGCGCAGCCCGGCCGAGCCCTCGCCGACCCCGCCGGCGAACGCGAGCGCGTCGCAGCCGCCGAGCTCGACCAGGTAGGCGCCGAGGTACTTGCGGACGCGGTGGACGAACACGTCGAGCGCGAGCCGGGCGCGCGCGTGGCCGCGGTCGGCGGCGGCCTCGAGGTCGCGGATGTCGGCGCCGAGCCCGGAGATCCCGGCGAGCCCGGCGTGGTGGCTCAGCAGATCCGCGAGCTGCTCGTCGGTGTAGCCCCGGGCGCGGAGCAGGCCGGGGATCGCGGGGTCGAGGTCGCCGGGCCGGGTCGCCATGACCAGGCCCTCGAGCGGGGTCAGGCCCATCGAGGTGTCGATCGACGCGCCGCCGGCGATCGCGGCCAGGCTCGCGCCGCTGCCGAGGTGGCAGGTGATCAGCCGGTGGGCCTTCGGATCGCCGCCGAGCTCGGCCGAGACGCGCTCGGCGAGGTAGCGGTGGCTCGGGCCGTGGAACCCGAACCGGCGGAAGCCGTGGTCCTCGTACAGCGCGTACGGCAGGCCGTAGAGGAACGCCGCCGGCGACAAGGTCGCGTGGAACGCGGTGTCGAACACCGCCACGTGGGGCAGCTTCGGGAACCGCTTGCGCGCCGCGCGGATGCCGCGCAGGTTGAGCGGGTTGTGCAGCGGCGCGAACTGGCTGCAGGCCTCGATCGCGGCCTCGGTCGCGTCGTCGATCACCGCGGGCGCGACCAGCTGGGTGCCGCCGTGGACGACGCGGTGGCCGATCGCCGACAGCGATTCCGTGGCGAGCTTGTCGAAGATCTGGCCGATCGCGCGATCGACCGCGTCCCCGCCCTCGAGCCGGTCGATCGTGCCGCCGTCGAGCCGGCGCGGCTCCGCGCCGTCACCGTCGTAGAGGTCATACTTGACCGAGCTCGAGCCGGTGTTGAGCACGAGGATCTGCATGCCGACCGGGCATGCGCGATCGGTGCCACCGCCGGCGGTCGGGCCCCCGAGCGCGCTGGCCCGGCCCACGGGGCGCGGTGAGCGTCAGGGCGCAGAGCTTGCGCGCGTCCGTCGAAGATCGCAGGTCCTGCGCGGGCTTGCTCCTCGGCTCGCGCGCTTGACGCGGCGCACAAGTTGCTTGGCTCGAGGTCAATGGTCATGGACTCCACCGAGGACGAGCTGGTTCAGCTCGATGCGTACTGGCGCGCTGCCAACTACCTGACCGTCGGTCAGATCTATCTCCAGGCCAACCCGTTGCTGCGCGAGCCGCTGCGGGCCGATCACGTCAAGCCGCGGCTGCTCGGCCACTGGGGCACGTCGCCAGGGCTCAGCCTGATCTACGCCCACCTCAACCGGCTAATCCGCCGCGACCAGCTCGAGGTGCTCTACCTCGCCGGTCCCGGCCACGGCGGCCCGGCGCTGGTCGCCAACGTCTACCTCGAGGGCACCTACTCCGAGGTCTACCCCGAGATCACCCAGGACGCGCGCGGGATGGAGCGGCTGTTCCGCCAGTTCTCGACCCCGGGCGGCATCCCGAGCCACGTCGGCCCGCCGACGCCCGGCTCGATCCACGAGGGCGGCGAGCTCGGCTACGTCCTGTCGCACGCGTTCGGCGCGGTGTTCGACAACCCGAGCCTGCTCGCCGTGGCGGTGATCGGCGACGGCGAGGCCGAGACCGCGCCGCTCGAGGGCTCGTGGAAGGGCATCAAGTTCCTCAACGCCGCGCGCGACGGCGCGGTGCTGCCGATCCTGCACCTCAACGGCTACAAGATCGCCGGGCCGACCGTGCTCGGCCGGGCCGGCGACGAGTCGATCCGCCGGCTGCTCGAGGGCCACGGCTACGAGGTCCACTTCGTCGAGGGCGACGAGCCGATGGCGGTGCACCGCGCGATCGCCGCCGCGCTCGAGGCCTGCGTCGCCAGCGTCCACGCGATCCAGCGCGCCGCGCGCGACCGCGGCGTGCGCGGGACGCCACGCTGGCCGGCGATCGTCCTGCGTACGCCCAAGGGCTGGACGGGGCCCAAGGCGTTCCACGGCGTGCCGATCGAGGGCACGTTCCGCGCGCACCAGGTGCCGCTCGCCAACGTGCGCAAGGATCCGACCGAGCTCGCCGAGCTCGAGCGCTGGATGCGCAGCTATCAGCCCGAGCAGCTGTTCGACGGCAACGGCCGGCTGCGCGCGTCGCTCGCCGCGCTTGCCCCGACCGGCGGCCACCGCATGGGCGCCAGCCCGTACGCCAACGGCGGCCATGATCAACGGCCGCTCGCGCTACCGGCGATCGATGGCTACGCCGTCGAGGTCGCGCGGCCCGGCGCCGAGCTCCACGAGTCGACCCGCGCGCTCGGCGAGCTGCTGCGCGACACCTACACCGCCAACCCGACGAGCTTTCGGCTGGTGTGCCCCGACGAGACCAACTCCAACCGGCTCGGCGCGGTGTTCGAGGTCGAGACCCGCTGCTTCCAGGAGCCGGCGATCGCGATCGACGATCACGTCTCGCCCGAGGGTCGGGTCATGGAGGTGCTCAGCGAGCACCTGTGCGAGGGCTGGCTCGAGGGCTACGTGCTGACCGGCCGCCACGGCCTGTTCGCGACGTACGAGGCGTTCGCGCTGATCGTCGCGTCGATGACGACCCAGCACGCCAA
>DASWOO010001069.1:0-10293 GCA_036404335.1 Kofleriaceae bacterium | reverse complement strand
GAGGAGCTGTGGGTGCACGTCCAGCGCTCGGGCGATGACCTCCAGCCCCACGCCGACGATCTCGACGTCACGTTTCACGGCCGCAAGGATCTCACGCTGCCGGCGCACTACGGTGTCGGCGGCAACTCGCTGCCGGACCTGTTCACGTTCATGGTCGTCACGTCGCCGACCCACGGCTCGCTGAGCGGCACCGGCCAGCTCCGGACCTACACCCCGAGCGCAGGCTTCGTCGGCGACGACGCGTTCACGTTCACGGTCACGTTCGCCGGCAGCACGTCCAAGCCGGCCACCGTGCACCTGCACGTGACGGCGGGCTCGGCGCCCTCGGCGTCGGACCTGTCGATCTCGCTCCTCGAGGGCGCGCCGACCAGCATCCAGCTCTACCTCTATGCATCGGATCCGGACAGCGACGTCCTGAGCTACGCGATCACCACGCAACCCTCGCACGGCACGGTGAGCGCCGGTCCGACGGCGACGTACCAGCCGGCCGCCGGCTACCACGGCCCGGACTCGTTCCGGTACTCCGTCAGCGACGGCCTGCACACGTCGATCGCGACCGTGTCGATCACGGTGATCGCGGTCAACCACGCGCCGATCGCGGACGCTCAGACGGTCGAGGCGACCGAGGACGTGCCCGCGTCGATCACCCTGACCGGGCGGGATCCCGACGGTGACGCCCTCTACTTCGCGGCCGTCACGCAGCCGGGCCACGGCTCGCTGAGCGGCAGCGGCGCGGCGCTGCTCTACACGCCGAGCCCGAACTTCAACGGCACCGATAGCTTCACGTTCCGGATCTACGACGCGAATCTCCTCGCGTCGCAGGACGCGACCGTGACGATCCACGTCGCGCCGGTCGCCGACGCGCCGATCGCCGGGTCGTTCGACGTCTCGACCGCCGAGGACACGCCGCTGCCGATCACGCTGCGCGGCTCGGATCCGGACGGCAAGCCGATCCAGTACCAGATCACGGGCCAGCCGGTGCACGGCACGCTGACCGGCACGCCGCCGGCGCTGACGTACACGCCGGCCGCCAACTACAACGGCGCGGACTCGTTCAGCTACGTGGTGAGCGATGACGCCCGGACCTCGGCGCCGGGCCGGGTGTCGATCACGGTGACGCTGGTCAACGATCCGCCGGTCGCGCAGCCCGCGCAGGTGACGACCGCCGAGGACACGCCGATCGCGATCACGCTGACCGCCACCGACAGCGACAGCGACGTGGCGCAGCTGACGTACTCGATCTACACGCCGCCGGCGAAGGGCACGCTGTCGGGGACGCCGCCCGATCTGACCTACACCCCGAACGCGAACTTCACCGGCGTCGACGTGTTCGAGTTTCGCGCGCGCGACGGCGTCTCGTTCTCGGCGCCCGTCAGCGTCACGATCACCGTCACGCCGGTCGATGACCCGCCGACCCCGGCCGACGACTACGCCGCGACCGATCCGGGCCGGGCGCTGACCTTCGACGTGCTCGGCAACGACACCGATCCCGAGGGCGACGCCGTCGCGCTCGACTCGGTCGCCGCGCCCGCGCACGGCGAGCTCGAGATCGTCGGCAGCAAGCTGACGTACACGCCGGCCGCGGGCTTCACCGGCCTCGACACGTTCACGTACACGGTGACCGATCCGAGCGGCCTGCCCGGCACCGCGACGATCCACATGGGCGTCGGCATGTTCCCGAGCGGCGCGCCGGTCGAGCGGCTGAACCTGGCCGACGCCGCGATCTCGCCGGTCAACACGCCGATGCTGTCGGGCGACAGCCGGTTCATCGTGTTCACCACGGGGCGGTCGCTGGTCACCGGCGATACCGGCGGGTTCAACGATGTCTACCTGTACGATCGCGGCCGCCGCGAGCTCGCGCGGATCAGCGTCGCCAGCGACGGCACGCAGGCCAACGCCTCGAGCCAGCGCGCCGCGATCTCGAGCAACGGCCGCTACGTGGTATACGAGTCGCTCGCGACCAACCTCGTGGCCGGCGACACCAACGGCGCGATGGACGTGTTCCGCTACGATCGCACGACCGGCCAGACGATCCGGATCAGCGTGGCGAGCGATGGCGGTCAGGGCACGGGCGCGAGCAGCTTCGCGCGGATCTCGGACGACGGCGACACCGTGGCGTTCCTGTCCGACGCGTTCGAGCTGGTCGCGAACGACACCAACGGCGCGCGCGACGCGTTCGTCCACACGGTCAGCACGGGCGTCACCGAGCGGGTCAGCCTGAGCAACACCGGCGGCGAGGCCGACCTCGGCAGCGTGTCGCTGGCGCTGAGCGGCGATGGCCACGTCGTCGCGTTCGAGTCGCCCGCGACCAACCTGGTCGCCGGGGACGGCAACGCGCGCAACGACGTGTTCGTCCGCGACCGCGTGCACGCCACCACGGTCCGGGCCAGCGTCGGCTCGACCGGCGTCGAGGGCAACGGCAGCTCGGTCGCGCCGTCGCTGTCCTTCGATGGCCGGTTCGTGCTGTTCGCGTCGAGCGCGACCAACCTGGTGGCCGGCTCGGGCGGGACGACGCTGTACGTGCGCGACACGCAGGGCTCGATCACGACGCACCCCGCCGCCGTGGCCACGACCTGGGGCTGGCTGTCCGGCGACGGCCGCTACGGCGCGGCCGGCGGCGGCCCGACGCTGTTCGACCGGTTCGCGGCGCGCAGCCAGGGGATGGTCGGCGGCGCGTACCCGGTGATCGCGGCCGGTGGTCGCTACGCGATCAGCGCGGTGGGCGGGCAGACCATCGGCGTGATCATCATCGAGCCGAACCCGTTCTGATCGAGGCGAGATCCCGCAGGTCGGCGAGCGCGGCGCGGATGTGCGTGGCAAAGTCGCGCTGGTCGCCCGATGTAACCCAGCGCTCGAAGCCGAGCTTGAACACGGCGATGCCGAGCTCGGCGGCCAGGCTCGCGGTCGGCTCCGGCACGCCGCGCGCGACCAGGGCGTGCAACGTGGCCGCCGCGAGGCCGGCGAGCTTGATCAGCTCACGCTCGCGGATCTCGGCGTGCCTGGCGATGAGGGCGTGGCGCGCGCGGACGTGCTCGATCGCGCGCATGCGCTCGAGCCCGGCGCCGGCCGCCGCGTAGGCCGCGGCGAGGACATCGAGCGCGGGCAGGTCGCACGGCGCGGCGGCGATGTGGTCGAGGATCGTCCGCTCGAGCTCCTTGGACCCGGAGAACAGGACCTCGCGCTTGTCGGCGAAGTAGCGGAAGAACGTGCGCTCGGTCAGGTCGGCGCGGGCCGCGATGTCGCCGACGGTCGTGTGCTCGTAGCCGCGCTCGATGAACAGCTCCATCGCGGCCTTCTCGAGACGTCCGCGCGCGTCGGGTTCCCAGCGGGCCATCGAAGGGAATGATAGCTGATTGCAGAGTGTGACATCACGTGGTACGAGTGATGTCGTAATCTGACATCAGGAGGGCTACCATGCGCATCTTCGTCACCGGTGCATCCGGTCATATCGGTCTCCCCACGGTTCGCGATCTGATCGCCGCCGGCCACAGCGTCGTCGGGCTCGCTCGCTCGGACGAGTCCGCCGGCAAGATCCAGTCGGCCGGCGCCGAGGCCCGGCGCGGCACGCTCGACGACCTCGACGGCCTGCGCGAGGCAGCCCGCGCGGCCGACGGCGTCATCCACCTCGGGTTCAAGCACGACGTCGCGTTCTCGGGTGACTTCATGGGCGCGGTGAAGACCGATCTCGACGCGGTCCAGGCGATCGGCGAGGCGCTCGCCGGCTCGAACAAGCCGTTCGCGAACACGACCGGCACGATGCTGCTCGCGCACAGCGTCCAGGGCCGCACCGGCACCGAGGACGACGCCGGCGTCGCAGGCGGCAATCCGCGCACCGCGTCCGAGGATCTCTCGCTCGCGTTCGCCAAGCAGGGCGTGCGGACCTCGATCATCCGGCTGTCGCCGACGGTCCACAGCTCGCTCGATCACCACGGCTTCGTGCCGATCCTGATCGGCGCGGCGCGCAAGCACGGGTTCGCGGCCTACGTCGGCGACGGCGCGAACCGCTGGCCCGCGGTGCACACGCTCGACGCCGCGCGCCTGTACCGGCTCGCGATCGAGAAGGCGCCGGCCGGCGCGCGGCTGCACGCGGTCGACGACGAAGGCGTGGCGTTCAAGGACATCGCCGAGGCGATCGGCAAGGGCGCCGGCGTGCCGGCCAGGAGCGTGACGCCCGACGAGGCCAAGGCGCTGCTCGGCGAGTTCATGGCGTGGGCCGTCCAGGGCAACAACCCGACGTCGAGCGCGAAGACCCGCGAGCTGGTCGGCTGGAAGCCGGAGCACGCCAAGCTGCTGCCGGATCTGGCCGCCGGCCACTATTTCGCGGCCAGCAGCGCTAATAGCTGATCGGCAGCCGCGGCAGCGCGGCCGCGGCGCGGCGGTCGACCTTGCCCGACGGTAGCTGGGGCAGGGCGGCGCAGCGCGCGAGCTGGCGGGGCCGGGCGTGGGCCGGCAGCGCGGCGTGCCAGGCGGTGGCGGCGGCGGCGAGGTCGAAGTCGGGCTCGACCACGAGCGCGGCGCCGACGACCTGGCCCCAGCGCTCGTCGGCGACGCCGAACACGCAGGCGGCGCGCACGCCGGGCGTGGCGGCGAGCACGGCCTCGATCGCCGATGGGTGGACGTTCTCGCCGCCGGTGATGATCACGTCGTCGCGCCGGCCGGCGATGATCAGCGCGCCGCGGGCGTCGAGGTAGCCGAGGTCGGCGGTGGTGAACGCCGGCGCGATCGCGGCGCCGCCCAGGTAGCGCGTGGCCAGCATCGCGCCGCGCAGCTCGATCGGCGCGGGCGCGTCGGGCGTGCCGGCGTGGACCTCGACCCCGGGCAAGAGGACCAGCGGCGCGCGCGGATCGCCGGCGCGGGCCGGCGCGGCGGTGGCGATCTGGCCGAGGGTCTCGGTCATGCCGTAGGTGGTCAGGAACGGCACGCCGCGGGCGGCGGCGCGCTCGAGCAGCGCGGGGGGCGCGGCGGCGCCGCCGAGCAGGATCGCGCGCAGCTTGTGCCACGGCCGCCAGGTCGGCGCGTCGAGCAGCGCGGCGAGCTGGGTCGGGACCAGCGACGCGATCGTGCACTCGCGGTCGAGCCGGTCGATCGTCCGGTCGCGATCGAAGTCGTGGTCGCACAGGCCGATCGGCCGGCGGCCCGCGAGGCAGCGCACGACGATCGACAGCCCGCCGGCGTGGGCCATCGACAGCGCGAGCAGCCAGCGGTCGCCGTCGTGCCAGCCGAGGTGGGCGGCGCTGGCGAGCGCGGCGGCCTCGAGCGCGGTGCGCGACAGCGCGACCCCGCGCGACGCGCCGGTCGAGCCGGAGGTGAACAGCACGGCCGCGGTGTCGTCGGGCAGCTCGCCCTCGGCGATCCGGTGCTGGCGGGCCAGCTCGTCGGCGGCGAGCCGGTGATGGAGCAGGGCGAGCGGTCGGCGCGCCTCGAGCGCGGCGTAGATCGCGAGCACGGTCTCGACCGCCGGCCGCGCGATCAGCGCGCGCGCGGGCAGCCGGATCAGCTCGGCGCACTGCGCGAACGTCCACGCGCCCGACGCCGTCGCGATCGCGATCCGATCGGGCGCCTCGCGCGCGGCCGCGATGATCGATAACAGCTCGGTCATCGCGGCGCGCCGGGGCACGCGGCGAGGGCGCCGGCGAGGTCGAGGCCGAGGAAGCCCAGGCCCGGATAGCTCGCGGGCTGCACCCGATCGGCGGCGAGCTGCGGCACCGCGAGCCGCCAGCCGGTCAGCCCGCCGTGCGGCGCGAGCCCGACCGCGACGTCGCCGCCGAGCACCAGCGCGAGCTCGGCGCACGCCGCCGTGCCGATCGGGCCCTCGAGCGCGTGCGACACGACCGCGGCGACGCCGGACGCGCGCGCGAGCTGGGCGATCACCAGCGCCGGGGTCAGCCCGCCGAGCAGGGTCGGCTTGAGCACCACCGCTGCCAGCGCCGGGCTCGCCAGCGCCGGGCGCAGCTCGGACATCAACAGCCCGGTCAGGCTCTCGTCGAGCGCGAGCTTGCACGCCAGCGGCTCGTCGAGCAGCTCGTGGCTGGCGCCGCACGGCTCCTCGACGTAGTCGATCGGCAGCTGGGCCAGCTGGGCCAGCCGGTCGGCGACGTCGCGCCGCCGCCAGGTGCCGTTGCCGTCGATCCGCAGCCGGACGCCGGGCGCGGCCGCGGCGATCTGCGCGACGCGCTCGAGGTCGTCATCGGCGCCGAGCTTGAGCTTGAGGCTGCGCATCCCGGCGGCGACCGCGCGGGCGGCCTCGTCGGCGGTGTCGACCACGGCCGACAGCGGGACGGCGCGGAGCCGGGGCGTGAACAGCTGGGCGATCGAGCGATCGTGCTCGCGCGCCAGCAGGTCGAACAGCGCGGTCTCGATCGCGAACCGCGCCGACGGCGCGCGGGCGGCGCCGGCCGCGAACACGCTGGCCTCGTCGGTGTCCGAGAGCTCGAACGGCACCCGGCGCGCGAGCTCGGCGAGGTCGTGCGCGGCGTCGGCCAGGGCGTCGATCGACATCCCGGGCAGCGGCGCGGCCTCGCCCAGGCCGACGAGCCGCGCCGGCCGCGGGAGCCGCTCGAGGATCAGCTCGGGATCGTCGAGCGTGCTGCGCACCGCGGTCAGCTCGAGCAGCACCGCCGCCCGCTCGGTCCGGCCGCGCGCGGCGCCGCGGCTGGCGATCGGCCACGACACGACGCGCGACGCGGCGGCGACGATCCGCACGTCAGCTCCGCGCGAGCCCGATGGCGAACAGCACGCCGAACACCAGCAGCAGCTGACCGGTCGCGGCCAGGCAGCGGTTGAACGTCGGCCCGTCCGCCGCCGCGACCACGGCGCGCAGCCGGGAGAGCGCGAGCGGCGCGCTGAGCACCGGCAGCGCCGCCCACGGCCGCCCGGCGATCGCCAGGCCGACCGGCACCGCGTAGGCCGCGGCGAGCAGCAGCGCGTATTCCACGAGCGCCGCGCGCCGGCCGAACCGGACCGCGAGCGTCCGCTTGCCGACCCGGACGTCGGTCGCGCGATCGCGCACGTTGTTGACCACGAGGATCGCGGTGGCCAGCGCGCCGACCGGCACCGCCGCGGCGATCGCCAGGCCCGGCACGCGGCCGAGCTGGACGAACACCGTGCCGCACACCGCGACGAAGCCGAAGAACAGCATCACGAACACGTCGCCGAGCCCGTGGTACCCGAGCGGGAACGGCCCGCCGGTGTACGCGATGCCCGACAGGATCGAGGCCACGCCGATCGCGACCACCGGCCAGCCGGCGACCGAGACCAGGTACAGGCCGAGCAGCGTCGCGACGCCGAACGCCGCGATCATCGCGCGCTTCATCGCCGCCGGCGTGATCAGCCCGGCGCTGACCGCGCGCAGCGGCCCGACCCGGTCGGGGCCGTCGGCGCCCTTCTCGGCGTCGAACACGTCGTTGGCGAAGTTGGTGCCGATCTGGATCGCGAGCGAGCCACCCAGCGCGGCGAGCGCGGGCCCGAGCGCGACGCCCCCCGACGCCGCGGCGCACGCGGTGCCGACGACGACCGGCACGACCGCGGCGGGCAAGGTGCGCAGGCGCGCCGCGCCGATCCAGGTCGCGAGCGTGGACGAGCTGATCTGGGTCATGTCGATCCTCCGCGGTGCGCGTCGAAGCCCGCGAGGGCGGCGCTCCGCACGCTGTGGGCGCCGGACGGGCTGACCGGCGCGTGAATCAAGCTGGTGCCGGACGTCGAGAAGGCGGCGGTGATCGCGGCGGCGACCGCGGCGGGCGTGGCGGCGAGCGTCGCGCGGTGGCCGAGCGCGGCGGCGACCGCGACCGGATCGACGTCGGGGACGGTGGTCCAGTGGCGCTCGAACGCGGCGCGCTGCGCGGGCGTCGCCGCGGCCTTGCCGAACGGCAGGCCGGCGAAGATCTGGCCGCCGCGGTTGTCGATCACGAGGATCGTGAGCGGCGCGGTCGCGGCGCGGGCGGCGAGCAGGCCGCCGAGATCGTGGGCGAAGCTGACGTCGCCAAGCACGAGCAGGACGGGCGCGCCCGCGGTGGTCGCGCCGGCGGCCGAGGCGATCAGCCCGTCGATGCCGGCGGCGCCGCGTTGGGTGTGGACGGCGGTTGCGGCGGCGCGCGGCGGCAGGTAATCGACGACGCGGATCGGCATGCTGTTGCCGATCTGCAGCGCGGCGCCGGCGGGCAGCGCGCCGAGCGCGGCGTGCAGCACCGCGACCTCGCTGGTCGGGTGCGCGTCGAGCGCGGCGGCGGTCGCGCGCCCGGCGGCGGCGTCGAGCGCGCGCCAGGTCGCCGCCGACCCAGTGGCCGCCGGGCGCGGCGCCTCGAGCATCATCCCGATCGCGCGGCCGAGCCGGGTCAGCACCAGCGACGGGCTGCCGAGGATCACGCCGCGCGCGGCCGAGTCGCTGTCGTGCCAGCGCGGCCCGGCGATCACCCAGCGCTCGGGCAGCCGCGCGGCCCACGCCGGCCAGCTCGCCGCGACCGGCTCGGCGCCGAGCTGGATCGCCAGGCGCGGCACCGGCAGCTGCGCCGCCGGGATCAGGTCGAAGTGATCGACGACGCAGGCCCCGTCGGGGCGCGGGCCGAACCGGAGCTGGCTGCCGGCCTCGGCAATCACCGGATAGCCGATGCGCGCGGCGAACCCGAGCACGGCGTCGCGGATCGCCGCGAACCGCGCCGGCATCGCGCCGACGACGATCGCGCCGTCGGGCTCGGCCGCGATCGCGCGGGCCAGGCCCTCGATCGCGGTGTCCGCCGGGGTCATCACCGGCGCGTGGATCGTCACCGGCCCGGCGATCGCGGCCGCGGCGCAGGCCAGGGCCTGCTCGGCCTCGCTGCCCGGCGCCGCCGGCTCGAGCGGCTTGCGCAGCGGGACCTCGAGATGCACGGGCCCGGGCGCGGGGCCGATCGCCAGGGTGATCGCCTGGACGAGCTTGCGGCGCAGCGCGCGCAGCGCGAGCTCGCCGTCGGTCGGCGCGCCGAGGTCGATCGCGCCGCGCACGAACCCGCCGTACAGCTTGATCTGATCGATGGTCTGCGACGCGCCGCAGTCGTAGAGCTCGGGCGGCCGGTCCGCCGTGATCACCAGCAGCGGAACGTCGGCCAGGCTGGCCTCGATGATCGCCGGCAGGTAGTGCGCGGCCGCCGTGCCGCTGGTGCAGACCAGTGCGACGACCTGCCCGGTGGCGCGCGCGGCGCCGAGCGCGAAGAACCCCGCGGCGCGCTCGTCGATCAGCGTGGTCAGCGCCAGCCGCGGCTCGCCGGCCAGCGCGGCGACCAGCGGGGTCGACCGCGAGCCGGGGCTGATCACGACGCGCGCGACGCCGGCGTCGGCCAGCGTGGTGGCCAGGAGCTCCGCCCAGATCGTCTGCACCGCCCCCGTCGACATCTACTTGGGCTCGCCGCCCCCGGTGGCCGCGGCGCCGGTCGTGACGCCGAGCGCGCCGAGGATCGGCCGCAGCTTGACCTCGGTCTCGGCCAGCTCGTGGCCGGGGTCCGAGCCCGCGACGATGCCGGCGCCGGCCCACAGGTGGGCGCGGTTGCCGGCGAGCACGCCGACCCGGATCGCGACCGCCAGCTCGCCGTTGCCGTCGAGATCGAACCAGCCGACCGGCGACGCGTACCAGCCGCGCGCCACCGGCTCGCGGGTCCGGATCCACTCGATCGCCAGCTCGCGCGGCGTGCCGCCCATCGCCGGGGTCGGGTGCAGCCGCGCGGCGAGCTCGAGCACGTGGCGCGGCGTGCGCAGGACGGCGCGGAACGGCGTGTGGAGGTGGACGACGTGGCGCAGCACGCGGACCGCGGGCTCGCGCGGCGCCTCGACCTCGGCGTCGCCGGCCAGCGCATCGCGGATCGCGTCGACCACGAGGTCGTGCTCGCGGCGATCCTTGGGGCTATCGAGCAGCGCGGCGCTGGCGTCGGCCACCCGGCGGTCGCGCTGGGCGTCGTCGCCCGCGCCGATGCTGCGGGTGCCGGCGAGCGCGTCGCACGACACCACGTCGCCGTCGCGCCGCACCAGCTGCTCCGGCGTGGCGGCGACCAGCGCGCCGGCGCCCGGCGGCTGGATCATGACGCGGACGCACTCGGCGTGGCGCTGATCGAGCGCGGCGAGCAGGTCGGGCGCGCGAACCGCGCCGGCCAGCGCGATGGTCGCGGTGCGGGCCGCGACGATCTTCGAGCAGGCGCCGGCGGCGATCGCGTCGGTGATCTCGACGACCTGGGTCCGCCACTGCGCGGCGCTCGCCCGCTGCAGCTCGACCAGCGCTGGCTGCGACCGCGGCGCGCGGACGGCGGGCGCCGCGACCAGCTGGGCCAGCTC
>DASWOO010001068.1:0-2613 GCA_036404335.1 Kofleriaceae bacterium | reverse complement strand
GCGATCGCCAGGCCGTGCGCGCGCCGGGCGTTGCCGGGCTCGGTCGCCGCCGCCCAGGTCAGGAGCGGCACCGCCTCGGCGAGCTGGCCGGCCGCCGCCGCCGCCAGGCCGCGCTCGTAGGCCGCGGCGCCGTCGAACGGCGTGCTCCGGTTGTGCTCGGGCCAGACCGGCGCGAGGTCGGCGAGCACGCGCGGCCGCTGCGCGTCGGTCGCTGCCGCGATGCCGTGGCACGCCGCCGCGAACCCGTCGGCGTCGTGGCCGGCGTCGAACAGCGCATGCGCCAGCCGGAGCCACGGCCCTGACACCCCGGTCGGGTTGGCGAGCGCGGCCCGCCAGTGGACGTCGAGCTGGCCCGGCGACGCCGCGGCCATCGCCGCCGCCGACCACGCGCGCATCGCCCCGCCGGCCTCGACCGCGCGCGCCGACCGCGCGAACAGGAGCGACGCCGCCTCGTACTGCGACGGATCGCGCGCCAGGTCGTGGGCGAGCCGCAGCTCCCAGCCGATCCGCTCGTCGCCGCGCAGCAGCTTGCTGACGTTCGGCAGGCCCGCGATCAGGCCGTCGAGGTACGCGCCGTGCTCGGCCTCGAGGTCGAGCGCGCGCTCGACCCGGAGCAGCCAGGTGTCGAGCAGCCACTCGGGCGCGTCGCCCAGCCCGTCGATCATCCGCAGCACGGCGACGATCGCCGGCGCGTCGATCTGGTAGCGCGCGCGGCGCACCAGGTGCAGCGCCTCGGTCGCGATGTGGCGGTACGCGCCGGCGATCGGCGTCGGCGGGCCCGACGCGGCGACCAGGTAGTGGGCCAGCGACAGCCCGAGCGCGAGCATCGCGCCGGCGGCGTGCGCGTCGCGGTCGGCGGCGGCCGGGACCAGCACGGTCCACCAGTCGGCCGCGAGCGCGTCGGCCGCGGCCAGGCTCGCGTCCGCCGGGCGGGCGAGCCGGGCGACGAGCCGGGCGGACGACGCCTGCGCCGCGGGCAGCGCGCCGATCAGCTCGGCGATCCACAGCGGATCGATCGCGAGCGCGACCTCCGCGCCCAGCGCCCGCCGGGCCAGCGCCGGGTCGATGCCCGGCACGAAGTCGGCGAGGTCGCGCGCCAGCATCGCCGCCAGGGTCGTGGCGCCGCGCGCCCGCCGGCGCTCGAGCACCGCGTGCCACTCGGCCACCGGCCGGATCACCGCGAGCCGCCACAGCCGGTTGAGCTCGGCCTCGAGCCGGCTCTGGCCGCGCCGCAGCTGGACGATCTGGATGTGATCGACCGCCTCGTCGAGCCGGCCGGTCAGGATCAGCGCGCGCGCCGCCGCCAGCCGCGCCTTGCCATCGCCGAGGGCGGTCGTGCCGGCGACCGGCCCGGGCAGCCCGGCGCACTGCCAGGTCGCGAGCTCGGCCTGCTCGGGCCGGCCCAGGGTGCACAGCGCCTCGATCAGCATCATCGCGTCGTCGTCGTCGGTGATCCGGCCGCGCATCAGCCCGCACAGCGCGCGGCCGGCGTCGCCGCGGTGGTGGCCGTCGGCGGCGTAGGCTCGCGCGAGCAGCCGCGGATCGGCCTTCCAGTGCGCGATCCGCTTCTTCGCCCACGCGAACATGTCCTGGACCGCCGGGTCATCGGGCAGATCCTCAAGCACCGCGTCGCCCAGCTCGATCGCCTCGGCGAGCCGGCCGACGTCGAGGTGGCAGAACGCGACCAGGAGCTGCGCGTGGTGCGGCGCTTGCCAGTCGCCGGCCGCGAGCTTGCCGGCGTCGGCGCGGTCGAGCAGCTCGCGGCAGCGATACTGCGCCTCGGCGAACGCCTGGCCCGGCCGGCCGAGCTGGCGCAGCCGGCGCACGCAGTCGAGGTGGGCGGCGCCGAGCTGGGGCGCGACCACGGTGGCGCGGTCGGCCCAGCGATAGCTCTCCTCGCGCCGATCGTCCTCGGCGAGCTGCAGCGAGTAGTTGTGGCAGGCGTACGGGTTGGCCGGCATCAGGCTGACCGCGATGCCCTGGTGGCGCACGCCCATGTTCTCGAGCGGCCGGTCGGCGGCGAACGGCTCGCCCCAGATCGACAGGTGCGGCTTGGCGTACATCGGCGCCTCGGCGATCAGCGGCAGGATGTCGCGCCGCGCGACGTCGCCGTCGACCAGACCGGTGACGTAGCGGTTGCGCCGCGCCACCGCGTGGCGAGGATCGAGCTTGAGGATGATCGGATCGAGGGTCCTGGCGTCGTCGCGCGACAGCTCGGACAGCACGCGCAGGAACGGCACCGGCAGGATCGGCGGCGGCTGGGTCAGCGACCGCGGCACGATGCCGAGCTCGCGGCCCTGGTGCAGCAGGTCGTCGGCAAGGATCAGCCGCTCGGCGGCCGCGCGCAGGTCGGCGTGATCGAAGATCGCCAGCGGCTCGACCGGCGGCAACCGCCGCGCGCGCAGCCATTGCGACAGGCAGTGATCCAGCTGGTGCGACAGCGCGAGCGCGCCGTGCGCGGTCCAGGCGTCGGGCGGCGCGGCCGGGCGGCGCGCGCGCAGCGTGATCGGCGTGGCCCCGGTCAGGTCGAGCTCGAGCCACAGCACCTCGTGGCGGCGCGACACGCGGAAGAACCAGTCGATCGAGTCCTCGACCTGCGGGTGGTGGATGTCG
>DASWOO010001067.1:0-3920 GCA_036404335.1 Kofleriaceae bacterium | reverse complement strand
TCGAGCTTGTGCTTGCCGCAGCTGGTCGCGAGCGCGATCGGCGAGGGGCCGACCGGCTGGTCGTCGAGCCGGACGGTCGAGCCCGCGGGCGTGGTCGCGACCCGGATCAGGCACGGGCCCCCGCCGACGATGTTGGCGTCGAACAGCGAGTCCTCGGCGGCGGGCCGGGCTGCCTCGGCGACCGGGGCCGGGCGCGCGGCCTCGCTCGCAGCGGCGGGCGACGACGGGATGATCGCGTGCGCCCCGTAGCGCGGCTGCGGCGTGCGATGCGGGGTCGAGATCCCCGGCGACGCCGGCGCGCTGACCGACGAGCCGACCGGGGCCGGCGAGGAGCCGACCGGGCCGCGGACGTGGCGGGCGATGACGAACGCCAGGACGATCGCGACGCTGACCGTGCCGCCGATCAGGAGGACGCGCTGCCAGGCGGCGAGCTGGCGCGGCGGGGCCGGCAGCGCGACCGGCAGGCTGCCGTGGTACGGCGCATACAAGGAGGGATCGGGCGCGGCCTGGGCCGGCGCCGAATGGGCGGGATGCGACGGCGCGGAATGCGCGGACGCGGGATACGCGAGGTGCGTCGGCACCGGGCGCGGGGGATGCGTCGGCACCGGGCGCGCGGGCGCGGCGGCGTACTGCGAGAACTCGGGGTGCTCGGCGAGCGCCGGATCGACCGCCATCGACCGCGACGGCCGGGCGTAGGCCGGCGGCGGCGGCGGCTCGGCGATCTCGCCGGCGACGGCGGCCTGCGACAGCTCGCCCGACGCCGCCGCGGCCTGCGCGAGCTCGTCGGACATCGACGCGCGCGGCAGCGACGCCGAGCTGGTGGCCGACGGCTCGGGCGCGGCGGGCGCCGGCTCGGCCGGCGATGCGGGCGTCGCCGCCGACGATGCGGGCGCGGGCTTCGCCGCCGGCGCCTCGGGCGCGACCCGCAGCGACTCGTTGTCGCCGGCCGCGCGCACGGTCAGATCCGGCGGCCGGTCGAACGGCATCGCCGGCACCGCCGTCGCCGCGTCCGGCGCCGCGGGCGGATCGATCGGCAGATCGAGCCCGGCGTCGTTCCACTCGGCGCCGTCCATCGCCGGGTGGAACACGTTGCCGGTCTCCTCGTAGATCGTGCAGTCGACGAAGCCGTCGAGCGACTCGTCGCTGAGCCCGCTCAGCGGGTTGGCCGGCAGGACCAGCGACGAGCCCGGCGCCCGGGACTCGAGCGGCGGCTCGATCGTGTCGTGCGGTGGCCGGCGCGGCTCGAGGCCCGGCGTATCGCCCGGCGGATCGGCCGGCGGATCGGCCGGTAGATCGGCGGGCGGATCGGCGGGCGTCGCCGACGGCATGTGGCGCGGCGGCGGCGTGCGCAGCGTGTCGCCGGCCAGCGGATCATCGCGCCGCGACCGGCGCTGCGGCTCGGCCGCCAGCTCGGCCACCGCGCTGGCCGGCCGGTCGACGATCATCGCCGAGCTGTCGGGCTCGACCGGCGCGTCGTCGGCCAGGGGCTCGCTGGCGATCCGCGGCACGTGGCTCGAGTGCGGCCGGCGCACCAGCTTCTGCTTGGTGGCGAACTCGGCCTCCTGGACCGGCGGCGGCGCGTCGCCGACGTTGAGCGCGACCTGGAACCGGATGACCTCGACCGATGGCGGCGTCGGCGGCTCGTCGATCGGCTCGGGCACCTCGGGCACCGCGGGCACCTCGGGCACCGCGGGCGCCGGCGCCTTGGACCGGGCCACGATCGACGGGATCATCGGCACCGACGCCGCCGGCTTCTTCGGCAGCATCGGCGGGACCGCGATCACCGCGGGCGCCGGCGGCCGCGGCAAGGTTGGCAGCTGCATCGTCATCGTGCGGACCGGCGGCAGGCCCACGCGCAGCGCCGAGTCGCGCAGCGCGAACGCCGGCGGCTCGGGCGGTGCGTCGGCGGCGATCGCGCTGGGCGCGCGCGCCATCGTCCGCATCCGGTCGAACACGATCTGGCTGTCGGTCGTCAGCCGCTTGATGCCGAGCCGGATGCCCGGCCGCTTGAACTTGTTCTCCGCGGTCTCCCAGGCGTCGAGCACGACGCACAGCCCGCGCAGCACGGGCGCCTTGTCGGCGAGCTGGATCGAGAACGCCGTCTCGAGGCCGAGCGGCCGGCTCGTCGTGGTCGCGACGAAGAACGTCTGATCGTCGCTGCAGAACCGGTGGAAGGTCGCGACGAACTGATCGACCGACGTGCAGCGCGTGGCCACACACAGCGCCCTGGTCTTCGAGGCTGACGTCGTCATAACCCGCTGAAGCGAATGCGATTGTAGACGTCATTGCCGCGCGCGTCGCCGGCGATCACGACCGGATCATGAGTGAGTCGGGCCTCCGATGTATGCCAAACTCCGCCAGCGTCATACTGCCCAGATCATCACTGCCGCCGCGCCGGCCACGCTGATCCGCAGCAGCCAGTCGAGGAACCGGCCGTAGCTCTGCAGCCGCGCGCGCAGCGGCGCCTTGCCGTCGTGGTCGCGGATCGGCAGCTCGCTGCGCCGGACGAAGCGGACCAGGACGTCGAACCGGTCCCAGTCGCGGGCCGAGATGAACCACCACGAGCCGCGCCGGGCCTCGAGCGCGACGCCGTCGAGGTAGATGTGCGCGGCGGCGATCCGCTCGGCCGGCTGGTGGAAGCCAAACGACCGCCAGCCCCAGCGGACGCCGTCGCGGGTGATCGCGACCTGCGCGCGCCGGACCGATAGCCCCAGGGCGGCGAACGCGAGGAACGCGACCGGCAGCACGACCTGCGAGCTCGAGCCGTGGCGATACGGGTGGTGCGCGACGAAGCCCCAGGTGATCGCGCCGAGCACGACCACGAGGGTCATCGACCACGACGCGGTCCGCCGGGCGCGCGCCGGCGCCAGGAACGTGCCGAGCGGCGTGCCGACCAGGCCGATGCCGGGCGGTAGGTCCAGCGCGCTCATCGTATATCCCCGACCGCGTCCTCGGCCGCGGCCGCGGAAAGCCCCAGGGCGGCGGCGAGGCGGCCGATCAGGATGGCGCGCTCGGTGTCACCGGTGAGCCGGGCGCCGCCGCGGGTGACGTAGAACGTATCGGCGACCATCTCGCCCTCGGTGGTGACCTTGGCGAGCGAGATATCGAGGCCGAGCTCGGCGAGCGCCTCGGTGATGGCGTGCAGCACGCCCGGCCGGTCGCGGGTCGAGACCTCGACGATCGTTGCCTGCGCCGAGTCGTCGTGGATCCGGATCTGGGTGGCAACCTCGGGGGTCTTGCGCGCCGGAAGGCCGCCGGCCGCGCGGCGCTGGGCGACCAGGGCGCCGACCGCCGCGGGCGGGCCACCGAGCAGCTTGCCCAGGTCGCCGGCGAGCCGGGCCCAGCGCGGGTCGGCCTCGGCGATCGCCGCGCCCTTGCCGTCGCGGACGTAGAACACGTCGGCGACCAGCCGGCTGCCGTCGGCCAGCTGGACCGCGCCGAGCACCGCGCCGAGCACGTCGACCCGGTTGGCGGTCAGCGCGCCGGCGAGCGCCGCGAGCACGCCCGGCGCGTCGGGCGCGACGATCGCCAGCTCGCTGTGGCCCTTGAGCGGATAGCAGTGGACCTCGAGCGCGACGTGCGGCGCGGGGGCCTGCCGGGCCTGGCCGACCAGCGCGACGTGGCGCGCGGCCTGGCGCGGGGTCAGCTGGGTGAACAGCCGCGGGTCGAAGCCGTCGACGATCGGCGCGGCACCGAGGCCGGCGACCTGCAGCACCCGGGCGCGCGCGTGATCGGCCGTGTCATCGGGCGCCGCGCCCGGCGCGCCGCGGAACCACGCGCGCGCGCGCTCGAACAGCTCGCGCAGCAGATCGGCCTTCCACGCGCCGAGGTTGTCGGGCGCGGTCATCGCCGCGTCGCACAGCGACAGTAGATACAGCTGGACCAGGCGCTCGTCGTCGCCGACCCGCTCGGCGAACCGG
>DASWOO010001066.1:0-5526 GCA_036404335.1 Kofleriaceae bacterium | reverse complement strand
CAGGACACCGCGGCGCTGACCCGCGCGCTGACCGGCGCGACCGGCGCGTACGTCCTGTTGCCGCCGCCGGGTTGGGGCCAGACCGGGCTCGCCGCCGATCGCGCGGCCAAGACCGCCAGCCTGGTCGCCGCGGTCAAGGCCGCCAGGCCGGGCCACGTCGTGCTGCTGTCGTCGGTCGGCGCCGAGCTGACGGAGGGCAACGGGCCGATCAAGTCGCTGTACGCCGTCGAGCAGGGCCTCAGGACCACCGGCGTGCCGGTCACGTTCTTGCGCGCGGCGGCGTTCATGGAGAACTGGGGCTCGATGGTCGCCGGCGCGGTGGCGCAGGGCGCGCTGTACTACGGCGTCGCCGAGGGCGTGACGTGGCCGCAGGTCGCGACCGAGGACATCGGCAAGACCGCGGCGCGCTTGCTGCTCGAGGGCAGCGCGGGCGGGGTCAAGATCGTCGAGCTGAACGGCCCGGCCGACGCCAGCCTGCAGGACGTCGCCGCCGCGATCGCCAAGGTCTCGGGCAAGCCGGTCCAGGGCGTGTCGGTGCCGTCGGCGGCCATGATCCAGTCGCTCACCGGGCAGGGCGCGTCGGCCGAGCTCGCCGGCGAGCTCGGCGAGATGGCCGACGGCATCTCGAAGGGGCTGCTCAAGTTCCACGGCGCGCCGCTCCGGGGCACGATCACCCTCGAGCAGCGGCTGCGGGCCTTCGTCAGCTAGCCGCCCGCGCTCGGGCCGGGCGCTCGTCTTCGGCCAGCGTCGCCCGCCGCGCGAGCGCGCCGCGGTTCATCTCGAACGCCTGCTCGCGCCGCGCCGCGGACAGTGCAACCGATCGGTTGCTAGTACAGCTTGTGGACGTGGCTGCCGCGGTAGTAGTGCGCGAGGATCTGCGCGAACGACTTGCCGGCGCTCGCCATGCCCATCGCGCCCATCTGGCACATCCCGACGCCGTGGCCGAACCCGGCGCCGCGGAACACGAAGCTGTCGCCGCGCCGGCTGACCTCGAACAGCGTCGACTTTAGGCCGCCGAGCAGCCGGCGGATGTGCAGGTCGCCGGTGACCTCGACGCTGGCCCGCTCGCCCTGGATCGCCAGCACGCCGATCCGGCCCGACACGCCGCGCTGCCGGGCGACCAGCTGCTTGACCCGGCCGACCTCGGGGTACTCGGCCGCGACCCTCGTCGACAGCTCGGCCTCGGCCACGGTCTCGGTCCAGCGGAACTTGGCCTTGCCGAGCTTGCCGTGGTTGCACCACGCGTCGTCGCCGCCGTCGAGGAACGCGCCGAGGTTGGCGTCGGTGATCCGGGTCATCCCGCCGGTCGCGCGGTCGCTCGGGGCATCGGCCTTGCCGCGCAGCGACGGGTCGGCCTCGCCGCCCCAGATCGCGTCGTTGTCCTCGCCGTGGCCGCCGCACGACGCGCTGTAGCGGATGTCCACCAGGCCGCCGCCGTCGCGCAGTAGCACCTGGCCGCGCGTGGCCTCGACGGCCCTGGTCGTCCGCGGGTCTTCCTTGCCGGCGCCGGCGTAGACCTGGCACTGCTGGCTCGAGCACAGCAGGAACGGATCGGTCAGGTTGCGCCGGCCGATCTTCTGCAGGAGCTCGGTGCGCGCGGCGATCGCCTGGGCGGCGAGCGCGGCCGGCGGGGCGTCGGGGTACATCTCGGCCGGCACCAGCCCGGCGAGCAGCTTGTCCTCGCCGACCGCGTTGGCGGCGGTCAGCTGGCCGTCGTGATCGAGCGTGACGTAGACCGCGCCCCAGTAGCGGCGATCCTCGCTGCCGGTCTCGAGCTGCGAGCCGCCGGTGTTCGTCGGCACGTCGGCGACGGTCAGGGTCTCGCTCGCGCGCCGCGGCTGGAACCACAGCACCTGCGGGTTCTTGATCGTCGTCGCGCCGGCCCGCGCGACGACGATCCCCGACGGCCGGCGCACCAGCTCCTGGTGGACGCTGGTCGGCACGCCGTAGCGCCGGGCGAGCTCGGCGGCGCGCGCCGCGCCCTTGCCGGCGGCGACCGGATCGACCGCGATCCGGACCTCGCGGGTGTCGATGACCTCGCCGTCGACCCCGAACACCGTGCCGATCTCGAACGACCGCGGCTCGAACCCGCGCGCCTTCCAGCGGGCGAGCGCGGCGGTCACGCCGCCGGCGTCGTCGGGCGAGAACGTCTCGACCACGATCCAGTCCTGGATCACCGCCGGCCGGGCGTTCTCGACGGTGATCGTCCAGGCGTCGCCGCCGTCGGTGTCGATCGCCGAGCCGCCATCGCCGTCGGGCCGCGCCGTGAGCCCGCCGCGGGCGCGCAGGTGCACCGTCGGGCGGCCGCTCATGATCTCGACGGTGACCAGCGGCAGGCCGTCGGGCGTGAACGTGAACCGCGTCGAGTACAGGATGCGCAGCTTGTCGGTCGCCGAGGTCTCGTCGGCCCGCGCCGGTGCCGCCGAGATCAGGATCAGCGCCAGCAGGGCAGGGCGAAGCATCCTCGCAGGCTAGGCAGCCGGGCGCGAGCGCCGCAAGAAAACAGCCGGTTCCGCCACGATGTAGCGCAGGTTCAAAAAGTTGATCAGGAAGTGCGCGACGATCGGCGCGCCGAGGTTGTTCGTCCACACGGTGAGCTCGCCGAAGCCGACGCCGAGCACGAACGCCGACGCGGTCCACGGCAGCATGCGCACGAACCGCTGGCGCGGCCCGACGTGGAGCAGCGCGAACACCAGGCCCTGCCACCACAGCCCGAGCCAGGGCAAGAGCGCGCCGCGGAACAGCAGCTCCTCGCCGATCGACGACGCCGCGGCGAGGATCAGGATCTCGCGGCCGGTCAGCGGGCCGAGCAGGTCGTGGAAGCTGGTGTGGAGATGGCGCGCCCAGGCGTAGCGCCGGGTCGCGAGCCGGGTCAGGCCGACGATCGCCAGGCCGACGACGATGCCGGCCAGCGGCCCGGCCAGGAGCGGCCAGTGCGGGAGGGCCCCGAAGCGATAGAGATCCGGATCGCCGCGGCCGGCGGCGATCACGAGGGCGAGCAGCGCCATCGCGCCGTACAGGCCGATCACCAGGCTCGCCCGGGACAGCGGCGGCAACGGGCTAGGCTCACTCGGCGAGTACGACATGTGCCGCTTATCGAAGTATGCGCGATTTAGCGGGCGTTGGGTCGCGGCGTGACGGATTTACGTTCCCGAGGTGCGATCAGCCAGGCCCGGACAGCGATTTTTATGGTCGCGCAAACTTTCGGGCCCTGGGCGTGATCGGCTTTGGCGTACCGTGCCGGTCATGCAACGCGCCTGGGTGGGCTTGCTGGGTAGCCTCGTGTGCGTCGGCTGCGGCTTCGAGGCCGGCGCGACGTCCGTGGCCGGCGGCGATGACAGCGGCGGCAGCGACGGCGGCGGCGGCGGCGGGATCGCCAAGCGCGACGTCTGCGTCAAGCTGAGGGACACGACGTACGGCGTCGACTGGTCGGGTTGCGCGGCTGCCGCGCCGGTCGAGTTGCTCGATATCCAGACGTCGACGATGATCGACACCGGCGCGGCGGCGACGACGGGGCCGACTTGCCTGGTGATCTCGGTGGCGGTCACGGTGTCGGGCACCACCGAGCACGTCGACGTCTGCGCGCTGGCCGCGACGACGATCCACCTGCGCGACAGCGCGACCCTGCGGGCGCACGGCGCGCGGCCGCTGGTCCTCGTCGCCAACACGATCGTGGTCGACGGCAAGATCGACGTCGCCAGCCGGCTCGGCGAGCGCGGCGCCGGCTCGACCAATGCCAACTGCGAGCCCGCCATGCATGCGCAGGCCGAGGGCGGCGGCGCCGGCGGCTCGTACGACGTGGCCGGCGGCAAGGGCGGCGACCAGGGCGGCCAGGCCAACACGGGCGGCATGTCAGGCGGGACGGCCTCGACGTCCTACCTGCGCGGCGGCTGCGACGGTGCACCCGGCGGCGACGGCAGCAACAACCCGCCCGGGAGCGGCGGCCTTGGCGGCGGCGTCGTGTGGCTCGCGAGCACCATTCTCACCTTCGGTGACCAGTCATCGATCAACGCCTCCGGCGACGGCGGCGCTGGCGGCAAGATGGCGCACAACGGCGGCTCCGGCGGCGGCTCCGGCGGCATGATCATCTTGCAGTCGATGACGATCACGAAGTCTGCCGACGCCAAGCTCTACGCCAACGGCGGCCACGGCGGCGGCGGCGATGGTAAGCAGGCGGGCCAGGATGGCACCACGCCGGACGACGTCTCCAGCGGCGGCGACGGTGGCCGCGGCAACGGCGCCAGCAACAACGGCAACAACAACGGCGACGGCGGCCGCGGCTTCGCCGGCTCCGCCATGCCCGAGAACGGCGACCCTGGCTCGCCCGACGATGGCGGGGCCGGCGGCGGCGGCGGCGGTGGCGGCGGCGGCGCGATCCGGGTCGCCTCGCAGTCGGACATCGGCATCAAGAACATCTCGCCCAACCCCTCGAAGTGGACGCCGGCGCCCTGAGTGACCATTGCACGCGCGTGACCACGTGTAGGTGTTGCGCCCGCCGTTAGATGTCTCTTCTTGCGAACGCGAGAGTGTTCCGCCTCGCTGCCCACCCGGATTGTCGTACTGTGGGCTCCTATGCAACGAGCTTGGGTGGCCTTGTTAGCTGGTTCGCTTGGTTGTGGCTTCAACGCGTCGCACGGCTCCGCCGACGCGGCCGTCGACGCGATCGACGCGCCCCCGGACGCGCCGGTCAAGACCGCCTGGAAGTACGTCGACACCTCCGACGGCACCTACTGGTCCGCGTCCACGCTGTACGGCATCGGCCCGGCCCTCGACGTCACGGCGAACAAGGTCATCGATACTGATGCCAAGACCGAGTGCAAGGTCGTCGAGGTCGACATCATGTCGAGCGACAAGAGCACTCGTGTCGAGGTCTGTGCGGTGTTCGCGGCGTCGATCTCGATCCATGCTGGCGTCACGTTGTCGGCGCATGGCGCCTTGCCGCTCGCGCTGTTCGCGCCGAAGATCGACGTGCAAGGTACGATCGATGTCGCGAGTCGCATCGGCGGCCAGCGCGGCGCGGGCTCGACGAACGAGGGCTGTAATCCCAGCCCCGCGTCCACGGGTGCTGGCGGTGGCGCCGGCGGCACCTGGAACATCCAAGGCGGCACGGGCGGCGACCAAGGCGGCACGCCCGGCACGGGTGGCAAGGTCGAGCATGCGATCGCCGCGAGCCTGCTGCGCGTTGGCTGTGATGGTCTGCGCGGTGGCGATGGCTCCGCGAGCGGTGGCGATGACACCGCTGTCGGCGGCGGCAAGGGCGGTGGCGGCGTGTGGATCGCAACCGACCGCACCACCGACGACAGTCCGTTGATCGGCGGCATGCTGACTCTCGGCGCGATCTCTGTGATCAACGCCTCCGGTGCCAGCGGTGGCGGCGCGTCCATGGGTGGCCGCGGTGGCTCGGGTGGTGGTTCCGGCGGCCTGATCGTCTTGCAGTCGAAGACCTATACGCAAGATCCCGGCGCCAGGATCTTTGCCGCTGGTGGCCACGGTGGCGGCGGCTCAAGCGTGCTTGCAGCGGGTGCC
>DASWOO010001065.1:0-7601 GCA_036404335.1 Kofleriaceae bacterium | reverse complement strand
ACCACGCGATGCCGAGCGCGATCGAGATCAGCCCGGCGGCGACCGCGAGCACGCGGCGTCGACCGGGCCTTGCCGCGAGCCGGTGCAGCGATGCGCCGGCCACGCCCGACGCGATCGCCATGCCGGCGCTCGAGCCGAGGCCGAACAGCACGATGTAGCCGACGCGGCTGGCCAGGGTCGGCAGCTCGGCGAACACCAGCGCGGTGATCGCGCCGCTGCCGGCGAGCCCGTGGATCAGGCCGACGATCAGCGGCCGGCCGGCGAACCGGTGGCCGTGGCGGTGAACGCTGCCGTCGTGCGCATGGACCGCCGGGCCGCGCAGCGCGCGCCACACCGCGCGGACGCCGAGCACGATCAGCATCGCCGCGACCACGAGCTCGAACCCTGCCGCGGCGCGCGCCGGTAGCACCCGGCCGGTCGCCAGCAGCAGGGTGCCGACGATCGCCAGCGACAAGGTATGACCCAGGCCCCAGATCGCGCCGAGCCGGACGCCGCGCCACGGGTCGCGCGACTCGACGACCAGGGTCGACACGGCGGTCAGGTGGTCGGGCTCGAAGGCGTGGCGCAGCCCGAGCAGCAGGCCGAGCACCACGGCTGCGAGCGATGCGGTCACTGGCGCGTTGTAGCACGCGGTGCCAGATTGATCACACCGGTGCAGTCCAAGCCGCCGATCGGCCAGATCTTGATCCGCGAGCGCTGGGTCGAGCCCGAGGCGCTCACCCGCGCCCAGGCCGAGCAGCACCTGACCGGCATGCGGCTGTGCTCGCTGCTGATCGCCCGCGGTCAGCTCGACCCCGACAACGCCGCGCGCGCGCTCGCCGAGCACACCAACGTCCCCGGCGTGCTGCAGAAGCACCTCGAGCACCGCGAGCGCGGCCTCGCCGGCAAGCTGCCCGCCGCCGTCGCCCGCGCGCACGTCGCGCTGCCGATCGGCCGGACCCGCGCCGGCCAGCTGATCGTCTGCGTCCGCGATCCGGACGAGCCGACCCGCGCCGCAATCGCCGCCGCGATCGCCGAGCCGGTGGTGATCGCCGTGGCGCCGCAGCGCCAGCTCGAGCAGCTGGTCGCCCAGGTCTATCCCGACGCGCCTGACGCCGATGACGCCGTCCCGCTCGAGGGCATCGACGTCGACCTCGATACCCGGCCGATCGCGCTGGTCTCCGAGGACGACCTCCGCGCCTACGGCGTGCTCAGCCTGGCGCCGCTCGACGACGCCCGGGTCGCCAAGGATCCGAGCCAGAGCGGCCCCCTCCCCCGCCAGCGTCGCTGACATTGTCAGAAGCCCTCGCAGGTCGGGCTCGCGCGCCTCGCACCACCGGTGCTATCGTCCAACGCGTTTGAGCTCGCCCTCGATCGTCATCGTCCACCCCGACCGCCGGATCCTGCGGATCATCCAGCGCGTGCTCGGCGGGACGGGCTACGCGATCGACATCGCCAGCGACCTCGACCACGCCAACCGGCTGCTGATCGAGCGCACCCCGCTGCTGATCGTGCTCGACGGCAGCGCGGTCACCAGCCCGGCGATGCCGGCGTTCGTCGACCACGCGCGCGACCGCGGCGCCGAGTCGTGCATCACGTTGATCGGCGACGAGCAGATCGCCCAGACCACGCCGATCCTCGAGCTGGGCGCGATCACCAACCTGCTCGTCCACCCGATGCCGGTGCTCGCCGAGGAGCTGACGATCACCGCGCAGAAGCTCCTGCGCAACGACGTGTTCGGCCTCGAGAAGTATCTGCTATGGGGCACCGAGCTGCACACCATGGGGATGACCCGCAGCAGCCAGCGCCCGGCGCTGGTCACCGAGCTCGCCGATCACGTCCGCGCCCGCGGCCAGAGCGCCCGGGTCGGCTCGGTGGCGATGCTGATCGCCGACGAGCTGCTGTCCAACGCCGTGCACAACGCGCTGGTCGACGCCAGCGGCGCCCACCACCGCGCCGATCTGCCGCGCGACCACGACCTCGCGCTCGACGACCGCGAGCGGGTCACCCTGCGCTGGGGCTGCGACGGCCGCTACCTGGCGATCGAGGTCGCCGATCTGTTCGGCAGCCTCGACCGCGAGACCATCCTGCGCTCGCTGATCCAGCGCGAGGTGCGAGACACCGGCGGTGGCGCCGGCATGGGCATCGCGCTCACCTATCGGTCCTGCGACCACCTGGTGTTCAACGTGGCGCCCGGCCGCCGCACCGAAGTCATCGCGCTGATCGATGTTCGCTACCCGCAACGAGAGCGCGTCGCGGCGTCATCCTTTAACGTGTTCGTGGAGAGGGCCAAGTAGATGTCGGAGACCCGTGGCCGGATCACCATCGATCACAGAATGGATCCCCAGGCCGGCGATATCCTGGTGCTGACCGGCGCGATCGACGAGACCGCGCGGCTCGCCGACTTCCTGGCCGATCCGTCGACGATCCACCGCAACCGGATGATCCTCGACCTCGGCGGGGTCACGTTCATCAACTCGCTGGGCGTGCGCGACTGGATCCGGATGCAGACCGCCGCGCAGCGCGCCGGCGTGGTCATCGAGCTCCGCCGCGTGCCCGAGCCGCTGGTCCACCAGCTCAACATGATCATCGCGACCCGCGCCGCCTCGCAGGTCATCTCGTTCTACGCGCCCTACACCTGCGACAACTGTGGGCGCGAGGAGGCGCTGCTGATCGACGCCGTGGCTCACGCCAGCGAGCTCGCCGCGCAGCACCCGCCGACCATGGAGTGCCGCGAGTGCGGTGGGCCCATGGAATTCAACGACTTTCCGGAGCGTTACTTCTCCTTCCTGTCGGTGTAAAAGGCAGGCGTGCTCGAGTCGTTCGCCCACTGGATCCAGGATGTCGTCCGCACGGTCGGCTACCCCGGCGTGTTCATCTTCATCCTGCTCGAGAGCACGCTGATCCCGATCCCGTCGGAGATCGTGATGCCGTTCGCGGGCTTCATGGCGTCGCAGGGTGAGTTCTCACTACCTGTGATCCTGGTCATCAACAGCGTCGCGGCGCTGATCGGCTCGGGGATCTGCTACTGGATCGGCGTCGTCGGTGGTCGGCCGTTCCTCGAGCGCTACGGCAGGTACTTCCTGGTCCGTCACCACGATATCGAGAAGACCGACGCGTTCTTCGCCAAGCATGGCAAGAAGACCGTGTTGATCGGCCGGTTCGTGCCGGTCATCCGCCACGTGATCTCGGTGCCCGCCGGCATCGCCCGCATGCCGCTGCGCGACTTCTTCTTGCAGACGTTCCTCGGTTCGACCATCTGGGGAGGAACGCTCATCCTGCTCGGGTATTACGTGGGCGCCAACTGGGAGACCTTCGCCAAGACGCTCAAGCGGGTCGATCTGCTGATCGGCGGCATCCTCGTGCTAGGCCTTGTGGCACTCGCGATCCGGTTCGTGGTACGCCGGCGCCGAGAGCGAGTTGGATCACAAGTCGGCTGACACACCTTCGTCCAGGTAATCCTCCGTGTCGTTCCCAAGTCGCACACCTACCGAGCCGCCCCCAGCCCAGACGATCGGCCCCGGGGCGGGCGTGCTAATGTCGTCGGGAATGAGTCTCTCGGCGCAGGCCGTCCATGCGCTCGGGTTGAGCGTGCTGGATCGCCACGAGACAGAGCTGGTCGAACAAGCGATGGCCGCGGTGGCGGCGCATTCGCCGGCCGACGCGCAGATCCTCCAGGGTCTGGTCGTCGAGCTCAAGGCGACGAGCGACCTGCTCGATCGCCAGCGGCCGCTGCGCCGGCCGACCGCGCTGGGCGGCGAGGCCCGCGATGAGGCCTCGCTGATCAACCACCTGTGCTCGATCGACGGCCTGAGCGGCGACCTGTCGCTGCCGCTCAAGGCGACGCAGTCGCGCACGTATCTGCTGACGAAGATCAACTTCCTGCGCGGCTTCGTCAAGGCGACGACGGTGCTGTGCCACGTGCCCGGCATCCCGCGGATGACCCACGAGCTGCGCGAGGAGCTGGCGCAGTCGATCTACACGCTGCTCGCCGAGGAGCTGTTCCTCGCGCTGCTGCGCAAGCCCGACGTGTCACGGCGGACCAAGCAGCGCGCGGCCGACCAGCTGATCACGGTGTGGGACGACGCCGCGCTCGAGATCGACGACTTCGCGCCGCTGCTCGAGTCGGCGTGGCACGCCCGCAACCGGATCAACAGCGCGTACGGCACCCTGCTCGGCGCGACCGAGACCTTCCGCCTGGTGACCGAGGACTGCAGCCCCGAGGTCCTCGAGTTCTTCGGCCGCGAGGGCATGAGCGCTGACGAGAGCGCCGCGTTCGAGGAGTTCCTGTTCAACATGACCAGCGAGGAGCTGGCCACCCTGCGCCGGGCGATGCAGCAGCAGCACCTGTCGGCGGCGAGCCCCGCGTGGGCGGCCCAGGTGCTCGATCGCCAGATCGAGGAGCTCGAGCACTCGCGCGAGATCGATCCGATGGCGCTCTATCGCAGCTACCAGCGCCGCCAGCTCGCTGCCGACTTCCGCGCGATGTCGAATGCCCCGGGTCCGCGCCGGACCGCCGAGGGCTATCTGATGGTCTACTTGCTCGACCAGCAATAGCGCTTCAGGCGACGACCGCGGGCACCTTCGCGACGTTCTTCTCGATCATCTTGCCGAGCGCCGGGATCGCCTCGATGACGTTCTTCTTGGCGCCGTCGCGCATCCGGCCGTACATCTTCTTGGCCGTCGTGTGCGAGGTGCGCGCCGCGCGGCCGTCGGTGACCGCGAGCAGATCCTCGGAGACCTCGTCGCTGCGCGAGACCAGATAGTCGGTCAGCGACGACGTCTTGGCGGCCGACCACTTCTCGTAGTACGGCTGGATCTTGCCGAGCCACTCGTCGAGCATGCCGTCGACCGTCTCGGTCACGAACGTCTTCTTGATCGCCTTAATCGCCGCATAGGCGCTCTTGATCACGAAGCCCTTCTGCTTCACCTGATCGTCGATCAGATCGACGCAGTCCGTGATCACCGCTTGCCGGTTGGGTCCCTTTGCGATCAGCTCGACGAGGCTAGACATTTGCGGCGTAACATAGAGCTTGCCGCAGGCAGTTTCCAGCGCCCGCGGCAGCACGCGCGAACGTGCGTGGCCGCACGTCTTTGTGCTTACAAACTAATGCCGTAGCGGTTGCAGCGCGCCCGCATCTGCTCCTGATCGGCGGGCGGCAACTTCGCGAAGCTCGCCTGCGCGACGGCGCTGTCCCCGTCGATGCACGCCGACGACACGACGATGCGCAGCATGCGGACGTTGTCGGGAGAGGCGGTCAGCACGCGACTGGCAATCATCTTGGCCTCGTCGAGATCGCCGCGGTCGTAGGCGCGATTGGCCTGCTGCATGACGCCCTCGAGCTTGGCCTCGATGCCCGGCGTGCCGCTGGGCTTGCTGGGCGCGGGCTCGCCGGTGCCGGCGACCGCGGCGCGATCATCGGCGTCGGGCTGGCGCTTCTCGCCCGGCAGGCGCGGCGGCAGCGGATGCGGGGCCGGATCCGGCGCCTCGCTCGGCGCGGCGGCCACCGGCGCGCGCGTGGGCGGGCGATGCCCCGCCGCCGGCGCGGTCGGCGAGGCGTGGACTTCGATGTACAGGTAGACGCCGACCGCGAGGAGCAGCGCGGCGCCGATCGGCAGTGCCAGGGCGCGTCCGGTCACGACGAACGGGATAGCATGTTTTCATGACGCGCTTCCTGGGCCTGGTGGCGATCGCGCTCGCGGCGTGCGGTGACAACCGCGTGCCGTGTGGTGACGGCACCACCGAGGTCGACGGCCGGTGCGTGGCGCCGGTGCCGATCGCGTGCGGTCCCGGGACGCAGCTGACCGACGGCGCGTGCGTGGTCGAGGACGCGATCTGCGACGCCGGCACCGTGCTGATCGCCGAGCGCTGCGTCGACCCGGCCCGCGAGCTGACGATCGACCTCGAGGAGAGCGCCGAGCCCAACGGCGCCGGGATCGCCGCCGGGGTCGAGGCCAGCCCGGCGTCCGCCGGCGTGATCGCGCCCAAGCCGGCCGGCATGCCGTTCGTGGTCCACGGCCACCTCACGCCGTTCCGCGACGCCGACGGCGACGGCCAGCTCGATCCCGACGTCGACACCTACGAGCTCGCCGTGCGCGCCCCGACCCTGCTCGAGATCTCGGTCGACGGCGTCGGCGGCGCGCTCGGCGCGTTCTACGCCACCGCCGTGCTCGCCCCGACCGGCGGCCGGCCGGCGCAGCGCTACGAGCGCTACGGCCTGGCGCTGGCGGGCGACACCGCGCGCCGCCGACTGTTCCTGCCCGCCGCCGGCAGCTACCGCCTGGCGATCACCGACCTGCGCGCGCTGGCGATCGGCAACCACCCGCCGCCGGCCGCGGGCAAGGGCGGCGCGGCCGGCGGACCCGACGCCGAGTACTACGCGGCGATCACCGTCGAGGAGCTGCCCGCGCCCGCGGCGATCGCGCTGACCGCCGGCACCGGCCACGCCGCCGGCCAGCTCGGCGCCGACGACGTCGCGTTCTTCACCGCCGCGCTCGGCGCCACCGCGCGCATCGACGACGCGATGCCCGGCGCCGCGCTGGCCGCGGTGTCGATCACGCTCGGCACCGACGCCGACGCGCCGGTCGCCGGCTACGCCGAGGAGACCGCCGGCACCGCGTCGGCGATGTTCGTCACCGCCGGAGGCGGCGGCCCGCCGCTGATCGCGGCCGACGCGGTCTACAACACCGGCCCTGCGCCGGAGCCGTTCAGCTTGACCGTCACCGTGCCGTGACGATTCAGGCTACTATGTGCGGCAGATGGGCACAGCTCCCAAGCCGCGGCCCGACGCGCCCCCGATGGCGATCAAGCTGGGCGACGTCGTGCTCGACCGCTATCGCATCGTCGAGCAGATCGCGTCGGGCGGCCACAGCGTCGTGTTCCGCGGCCTGGACGAGCGGCTGTCGCGGCCGGTCTGCGTCAAGGTGTTCTCCGGGTTCGGCGGCAACTCGGGCGTCGGCCGCACCAGCTACGAGCACTTCGTCCAGGAAGCGTTCGCGCTGTCGCGGCTGACCCATCCCAACACGCTGCGGATCTACGACTTCGGCCACCTGGGTCCCAAGGACGCCGACGGCATGCCGCTGCAGGTCTGCGAGTACATGAACGGCGGCACGCTGTCTCAGATCGTCCGCGAGCAGGGCCGGCAGACGCTGCCCGACACCATCCGCGTCGTCCAGGCGATGTGCCTGGCGCTGGGCGAGGCCCATGGCCTGGGCATCGTCCACCGCGATATCAAGCCGCAGAACATCCTGTTCGGCACCGTCGGGAACGCCAAGCTGCCCAAGCTCGCCGACTTCGGCATCGCCAAGTGGAGCAGCGACGACGACAACAAGCAGCGCCGCGCCGAGGACACGCAGATCGTCGCCGGCCAGAAGCTGGCGATGTACTCGCCGAGCTGGGCCGCGCCCGAGCAGCTCGCCGGTCAGCCGGTCAACGCGACGACCGACATCTATTCGCTGGCGTGCGTCGCGGTGTACATGCTGTCGGGCCGGGCGATCTTCGCCGACGAGGACGTGTACGCCGGCTACAAGAAGCGGCGCCACGCCGATCAGCTGGTCGACGAGGCGCTGCGCCCGCTCGGCGTGCCGGGCTCGGTGATCAAGCTGCTGTCGATCGCGCTGGC
>DASWOO010001064.1:0-3600 GCA_036404335.1 Kofleriaceae bacterium | reverse complement strand
CGCCGCCTCCTTGTCGAGCGCGTCGTCCCACCGCACGTAGTGCGAGACGTCGGCGACCGCGACCCAGACCCGCGGTCCGCCGTGCGGCCCGTCCTCGATGCACAGCGCGTCGTCGAAGTCGCGCGCGGTCTCGGGGTCGATCGTCGCGAACCGCCGGGTGCGCAGGTCGATGCGATCGGCCAGATCGCTCGGGCCCAGCTCGGGCTGGGTGGCGCGGGCCTGGGCCGCGGCCTCCTCGGGGAACTCGATCGGGATGACCGCGCAGGCCAGGATCTTCTCGATCTCGGTGCGCGGGTCCTCGGGATCGCCGAGCACCTTGAGCAGCTTGCCGCCGAGCTCCTTGCGTGCGGCGTCGGGGTAGCGCGTGATCTCGATGACAATCGCGTCGCCGTCCTTGCCCAGCGGCGCGTCGCTCAGCGGCACGCGGCCGTAGTCCGACGAGATCCGCGGGTCATCGGGCTCGAGATAGACCGCGCGGCCGACCTTGCGCAGGATGCCGGTCAGCCGGGCGCGGCCGCGGGCGAGGACCTCGCTGACCCGGCCCTCGGTGCCGCGCACGCCGGGCCAGGTCTCGACCGCGACCCGGTCGCCGTCGAGCGAGGTGCCGCGGTACTTGGCGGGGACGAACACGGTCTCGCCGCCGTCGGTGGCGACGAAGCCGTAGCCGGCCGGATGCACGGTGATCCGGCCGATCGTGCGCGGATCCTTTACGGGCGCCACCGGGACGACGGTCGACGCGGCGGGCTCGCGCGCGGCGAGCGGCCGGGTCTCGCCGGTCTCGGGATCGTATTCCTCGCGCGGCTGGCTCGGCCGCGCGGGCGGGCGGGCCGCCGCCGACGGCCGGCCGAGCGCCTTGACCGGCTTGACGCCGACGCGGGGCTTGGCCGGCGCGGCGGCCGTTGCCGGCGCGGCCGGCGCGGTCCACGGCGAGCGCGGCGACTTGGACTTGGCGCCCGCGACGGGCTTGCTGGCCTTGGTCGCAGACGACGACGCCTTGACCGGCCCGGGCTTGACCGGCGCGGGCTTGGCCGGCGCCGGCTTGGCCGCCACCGGCTTGACCGCCGGCACGGGCTTGGCGACCGGGTCGCCGGGCCGCCCCGAGGGCGACAGCGCGAACGCGCCGCCGGTGATGACCTGGATCGTGCCGTCCTCGACGAGGTCGAAGATGATCTCGCGGATCTCGGCGTACTCGTGCTTGCGCGCGCCGAGCTCGTCGGCGAGCGCGGTGAGCTTGATACCCGGCGTGACCAGGCGAGACAGGACTTCGAGCACGGCCTGTCGATCGATCGATGACATAGTTTCCTTCACTTAACGATATGCGTGGAGATGCGCGTCGTCGCCTGCGACGTAGATCGTCCCGTCGCGCGCGATCGCCGGCGTCGTATCGACGTCCCCCGGCAAACCGAGCAACCACAGGAGCGTGCCGTCAGGCGCGATCGCGTAGAGATGTTCGTCTTCGGCACCGACGAGGATGGTGCCGTTGGTGGCGATGCCCGGGGTCGCGACGATCTTGTCGGCCGCCGCGACCTTCCACCGGACCTGGCCGGTCGGGGCGATGGCGTAGAGCGCGCCGTCGAGCGAGCCGACGTAGATCGTCCCGTCGCCGGCGATCGCCGCGCCGCCGCGGATGTCGCCGCCGGTCACGACCTTCCAGTTGACCGTACCGGCCGGGCTGACCGACCACAGCGCCTTGTCGTCGCTGCCGACGTAGATCGTCCCGTCGGGGGCGATCGCGGGCGCCGCGTCGACGTCGCCGCCGGTGCGGACCTCCCAGCGCTTCACGCCGTCGGGCGCGACCGCGTACAGCGCGTCGTCCTGGCAGCCCGCGTAGATCGTGCCGTCGGGGCCGATCGCCGGGGTCGACGCCACGTGCTCGGGGGTCGCGAGCTTCCAGCGCAGGCTGCCATCGGGCCACACCGCGTGGATCCCGTCGCCGCCGACGTAGATCGTCCCGTCGGGGCCGATCGTCGGGCCGCCGTCGACGTCGCAGCGCGACGACTCGGGGCCGAAGCCCTTGGGGTCGCAGTCGCCGAGCCGGAGCTTCCACAGGATCTTGCCGGCGGACGACACGGCGTAGAGGTGATCGTCGTCGGAGCCGACGTAGACCGTCCCGTCGCCGGCGATCGCCGGGGTGCTCCACGACCGGTCGCCCATCATGATCTTCCAGGTGGGCTTGCCGTCCGGCGCGATCGCCGTGAGGCTGCCGTCGTGGGCGGCGACATAGATCGTCCCGTCGGGGCCGATCGTCGGCGAGCCGGCGACCACGCCGCCGACCGCCGTGGACCAGCGCTCGGCGGGCGCCCGGGCCGGCGCCGGCCCGCCGCGGCGGCCGGTGTGGCGCGCGTCGCCGCCGAACATCGCCAGCGGCGGCCCCGACGGCACCACGGGCGCGACGACCGGCGCAGGCGCGGCGGCGGAGCCGGCAGCCACGGGATGCGGATCGACGCACACGGTGCGCTCGCAGACCCGCGGGTCCTTGCAGTCGGTGTCCTTGCTGCAACCAGCCGGATGTGACTGCGTGCCGCTACATCCCGTCGTCGCGGCGACCAGACCCTCGATGATGAGGACCATCGCGGCGAAACCTACGCTCGACCTGTACACGCTGACCAGAGGACGGAACTTCCTTGCTTCTTGACCCAAGGGATGGATCTTCTACCGCGCCGAGTCAAGAGGAATCGACCGCGGCCGGCGCTGTCGAGCGCGCGTCACGCCTTGGGCAGATCGTTCGAGAACCGCTCGGCAAGCTTCTCGAAGTACCGGCGGGTCTCCTCGAGCACCACCGGATCTTGATCCGGATACATCCGGATGCCGTGCGCGCCGAACGGATCGGTCGTGACCGGGCCGACGGGTAACCCGCCAACGATACCCGTCTGCTCGTGATAGAGCAGCGCGAGTACTTCAGAGTGATTCTCCGGCACCAAGAATGTGCGACGCCCCAGCTCGGGGCGTCCATCCTTGAAGCCGTCCACGAGCTTGGCCATGTGGAGCGATGAGAGTCTAGCTTCGCGCGCAGTGCGTTGAAAGCCCCCGGGACGTGAGATGGTTGCTGCGTGCTCGAGCTGTGGTTCGATTTTTCGTGCCCGTATGCATATCTCGCATCACGGCGTGTGAAGCAGATCGACCTCGAGGTCGACTGGCGCCCGATGCTGCTGGGTGGAGTATTCCGCGGGATCGGCGCTGGAGACGGGCCGATGGCGACGCTGTCGCCTCAGAAGGCCGCGCATAACGTCCACGACATGTACCGCTGGGCCGACCGGTTCGGCGTGGCGTTCCAGCTGCCGCCGGCGCACCCGATGCGCACCGTCCTGGCGCTGCGCACCCTGCTCGCCCTGCCCCGGGCCGCGTGGCCGGCGGCGATCGAGGCGATCTACGCCGCGTACTGGCAGCGCGGCGAGGACATCACCCGCCCGGAGGTCCTCGCGGCGGCCCTGGCCGGCGCCGGGATCGCCGATGACGACATCGCCGCGGCGGCCGGCCGCGCCGACGACCCGGCGATCAAGGACGAGCTGCGCCGGCGCACCGACGAGGCGATCGCGCTGGGCATCTTCGGCGCGCCGGCGTTCGTGCTGCGCGACGGCGAGGCGGTCCGGCTGGTCTGGG
>DASWOO010001063.1:0-5511 GCA_036404335.1 Kofleriaceae bacterium | reverse complement strand
CGCCGTGGTCGAGTTCGGTCCGCACGTCCGGGCGATGGCGGTCACCGCGGGCGGCGAGAGCGGCGATCCGGGCTCGCCGCACTTCGATGATCAGGCCGCGCGCTACGCGGCCGGCGCGCTGCGCGAGGTGTACTTCGAGCCCGCGCAGCTCGTGGGCCACACCCAGCGGACGTATCATCCGGGAGCTTAGCTGGCCTAGATCACCAGGCCGGCGAAGTCGGCCGGGACGTACTCGAAGACCAGCACGCTGGAGCGCTGGTCCGCCGGCAGCGGCGCGCGGTGGTGGCGGATCGCGCGGCCGTGGTAGAGCACGGCGTCGCCGAGGCCGAGGTCGGCGGACGCGGCGCGGCCGTCGTCGAAGGTGAAGCCGAGCGGCCAGCCGGTGGCGCCGTCGGGCGCGGGGTGATGGTCGAGCTGGAGCGAGATGCTGAATTCGGCCTGCGCGCGGTCCTTGTGCGGCGCGAGCGCGGCGCCGGGCAGATACGAGAAGAAGTAGCAGAACGACGGCAGGACCGGCGCGCCGACGAGCGCGGCCATCACCGGGGCCAGGCGAGCGTGGACGAACCGGCCGATCGGATCGTTGTAGGTCGAGTAGCGCGCGCGGAGCTGGCGATCGCCGAGCTGGACGAGGTCGCCGTCGAGCAGCGCGGTGTAGTAGCGGCGCAGCGCGGCGAGCTCGGCGGCGGGCAGGAAGTCGCGGGCGATCGCGTGGCCGTCGCGGCGGTAGGCGGCGAGCTCGGCGGCGAAGCGCGACGGTATTTCGGGCGCGGAAGCACGCACGAGCGCGCCGACGGCGACCAGGGCGGCGGTGAGCGCCGCGGGCAGCGGCGGCGGCGGCGCGCCGGGGACGAGCGCGGCGAGCTGCGTCGCCTGCGCGCCGGTGAGCCAGTACGGCGAGGTGAACACCGCCGGGTCGCCGACCCACAGCGCGGGGCCGGGCGCGAAGCAGCGCAGCCGGCCATCCTGCTCGTCGTAGTCGGCGGGCCAGCGGATCGCCGGGTGGAGCGCGAAGTCGGCCTGGTAGCGCACGTGCGGCGCGACGATCCAGCCGGAGCCTTCGCACGCCGCGCCGTCGGGCAGCGGGACGCGAAACTGCGGCCAGTCGACGAGCTCGGCCTCGGTGATCAGGAAGCCGAGCTCGACCAGCGCCGCGACTTGCGCGGCGTCGGAGTCGAGCTCGAGCTCGCCGCCGCGGGTCAACAGCTCGGCGAAAAACCCGAACAGCGGCGACGCGCGGCCCAGCTCGTGGATCACCAGGCCTCGTCCGCGGACCGGACACTTGACGCTGATCGTCTCGACCCGCGCGACGTCGATCGGATAGGCCTGGGGCGCCGGGTGGATGTGCAGGTCCACCATCGGGTTCATGATCAGCTCGTCGTTGCTCATCGCGCCGTCCGGCGGTGGGCGGGGTCGATCAGCGTGTCGGCGACCGCGCCGGCGATCCTGGGCGCCAGGTCGTCGCCGAGGAACGCGAACGCGCCGGAGGCGTTGAGCTCGAGGAACACGTGGCGGCCGTCGGGCCCGACCACGAAGTCGGCCGCGCCGTACGACAGGCCGTGGTGATCGAGCATCGCGCCGACCTGCGCGCCGAGCCCGGCCGGCAGGTCGTACGGCTGCCAGATCGCGGCGCGATCGTGGGTGTAGCTGTCGCGCCGCCAGTCGAGGCTGTCGCGCGGGCCCTGCCCGGCCTCGAGCGTAGCGGCGATCACCCGGCGGCCGGCGACGGTGACCCGCACGTCGCGCAGGCTGGCGATCTGCGCCTGGAAGATCATCGGGCACAGCTCGAGGCCGTCGAGCGCGTCGAGCGCGTCGGCGTCGAGCGCGGTGGTGAACACGATGTCGGCGGTGCCATCGGCCGGGCCGGTCGGCTGCGGCTGGACCAGCATCTTGGTGATCACCGGGCCGACCCGGCGGGCGAACGCGCGGACCTCGCCGGCGTCGTTGGTGATCAGGGTCTCGGGCACGTCGAGGCCGAGCCGCCGGGCGAGCCGGAGCTGCGCCGGCTTGTGATCGGCGCGCGCCTTGTGCCAGTACGGATCGAGCTGGAACACGTCGAGGCTGTCGAGCAGGCCGAGCACCGCGAGCTCGGAGGCGAGCACGCAGGTCTCGCGCTCGCCGGGCGCCATCGCCGGCAGGCCGCCGCCGACGACCAGCGACTGCCAGATCGCGGTGATCTCGCGCAGCTCGTGATCGAGCCAGCGCGCGGGCTCGCCGGAAGCGCCGTAGCTGATCGACGCCGACGCGTGGGTCGGGAACGCGAAGCTGTCGAGCGCGATCGGCTCGGCGCCGCGCGCGCGCAGCGCGTGCATGATCAGCGCGCTGTCCTCGGCGGGTAATTCAGGTGTGCCGCCGCGCGCACACAGCAGGACGCGCGGGGCGACCACCGCGGCCTCGCGCGATCAGAAGCCGAGCGGCGGGTGACCGGTCGGCGCGGCGCCGACGCGGAACCCGGCCTTGACCTTGATCTGGTAGCGGCGGAACAGCGGCGCCTTGGCCGGCAGCTCGTTGGTGGTGTCCGACTCGACTGGCTTGCGTGAATCGTTCATATCGCCAGTATTACCTCATGCAGCGAGGCTGTCTACTGTGCACTAGCTAATCGAGCTCGATGAGCTCGGCGAGGCTCGGCACCTTCTCGGGCTCGGGCTCGTCGAGCTGTTCGGGCCACGCGGCCACCCGCTTGGCCATCGGCGCCGCGGCGATCGCCTCGGGGCGCTGGGCGATCATCTCGAGATCGCGGCGAACGGCACTCCACCGCTTGCGTGAAGCCTCGTCGCGCCGCGCATCCCGCGCGCGGCCATCGGCGCCGATGAGCGCGGTTTCGGCGAGCTGCTGGACCCGCGCCAGCACCGCGCTGCGCATCGCCTCGCGCAGCTCGAGCACGCGGCGCGCGACGTCGAAGATCCGGGTCGCGATGTCATCGGGGTCGCTCGCGCCACCGCGGGCCGCGAGCTCGCGCGCCCGGGTCGCGAGCAGATCGAGCCGGCCGGCGTAGCTGACGATCGTCGTCGCGAACACCTTGCGGCTCGGCACGCCGATCGAGCTGTCGTGCGCCAGCGCGTGCTCGATGCCGAGCCGGGCGGCGCGCTCGATCATCGCGTCGAGCTGGCCGAGCGCGTCGCGCAGCTGGTGATCGCGCGCCTCGAACGCGTCGAGCTCGTCGCCGTCCGGCAGCTCGCCGGCGACCAGCTCCGCGTACGCCGACGGATCGGCCGCGAGCGCGTCGAGCCGCGCCACCGACTGGACCTGATCGAGCAGCTGCTTGGCCGACGACATGCTCCGGCGATGCTACAGCAGATCGAGGAACGCGCGCAGCGCGGTCTTGTCGCCGGCGGTCAACGGCCGCGCCGACGCGGGCGCCTGGTCGTGGTACGCGGCGGTGTCGCTCGCCGCGAACCGATCGAGCACGTCGCTCAGCGATCGCGCGCGGCCGTTGGTGAAGTACGGCCACTTCTTGTACAGCCGGCGCAGCGCGGGCACCCGCGCGCCCTGGTCACCGACGTACGGCTCGACCCCGGTCTTCGCGTACGCCGCGTTGCTCCACACGATCGGCCCGGCGCCCAGGGTCAGCGCCTCCCAGCGCTCGAACCCGACGAGCGACGCCGGCTCGTCGGCGACGAGCCGCGCGGCGTGGCAGCTCGCGCACCGGTCGCGGAACACCTCGGCGCCGGCCCGCTCGCTCGCCGTGAACCGCGGGTGATCGGCCGCCGGGTTGGGCCGGTGGGTGAAGTCGATCAGGAACGCCATGAACGCCTCGCGCAGCACCGGCGGGGTCAGCTCGGCCGGCGCGCCCGCGAGCTGCGCGAGCCACGGCAGCTCGGCGCGGGTCAGCGTGAACCACGGGTCGCGGCCGTTGTGGCGGTTGGCGACGCGGAACTCGGCGTGCACCATCTGCGTCATCGTCCTGTCGAGCGCGCGCGAGAAGTACGGCCGGTTGTTGAACAGGCCGTACAGCGGCTTGGTCGTGGCGTGGACCTCGCCGCGGCCGGTGAAGTGGGTGCGGCCGTCGACGTAGCCCTCGTGGTGGCAGGTCTCGCAGGTGAACCGGCTGAGCTTGCCGTCGGATGAGTTCCACGGCGCCATCGCGGTGGTGAAGAACAACAGCTCGCCGAGCCGCGACAGCGGCGCGCGCGGTCTCGTGGGCTCGGCGGGATCGACGGGCACGGCGTGCGCGCCGCTGGTGACCCAGGCGTCGAACAGCGGATTGGCGGTGACCAGCGTCCCGTCGGCGGCGAGCTGGGCGTCGGCGGTGCCCGGCAACAGCGCGATCCGCGCGACCTCGGGCGCGGCGGCGTAGTCGCCGTGCCAGCCGAGCACGATCGCGTCCGGGCTGGCGTAGCCCGCGACGGTGAGCGCGTCGCCGTCGCCGCGGAACGCGAGCCACTTGGGCGTGACCACGCCGAGCGCGGACGTGTTGATCGCGGCGAGCCGGGTCGGCTGCGGCTGATCCGCCGCGAGGCGGTAGAGGTAGACGAACGAGTCGATGTAGCCGAAGCCGCCGTCCTCGCGCTCGAGCGGGTGATCCTCGACGCCGCCCGCGGCGACGAGCACGCTGCCGTCGGCCGCGGCGTGCAGCGCGAACCGCCAGAGCGGGCCGTCGTGCTGGATGATCGCGACGGGCCGGCCGGGGCGATGCAGCGCGATCGTGTGGTCGAGCAGGCAGTCGACCGCGACGACGCCGCCCGCGGTCGCCACCTGCATCGCGCCATGACAGCGGCCGAGCTCGCGGGCGACACCGCCGGACAGCGGCAGCTCGAGCAGGCGGCCGTCGTGCTCCTCGACGACGTAGGCGGAGCTGCGATCGGCGGCGAACGCGACGTCGCGCAGCGCGATCGCGTCGACCGGCAGGCTCGCGCCCCGGGTCAGCGCGCCGCCGATGGCGCGGTACCGGGCGACCTCGTGGCCGGCCTCGCCGACAACGAGGACGTCGTCGCCGGCGACAGCGAGCCCGGTCGGCGAGCGCGGCGTGGCGATCCGGGCCAGCTCGTGGCCCTGCGCGTCCAGCGCGACGAGCGCGCTGGCGTTGCGCAGGAGGCCGAGGTAGCCGCCGGCGTGCGCCGCGAGGCGATACGGCTCGGGGCCGAGCACCTGGTCCGACGTCGGCAGCGCGGCGAAGTCCGCTTCGCGCCGGCGCCGGTCTTCATAGGCCCGCAGCCGGGCGAGCTCGGCGCGATGCTCGTCGGTCACCGGGGCCACCGGCGCCACCGGCGCCACCGGCGCCACCGCGGCTGGCTCGCGGTCGCGGCAGCCCATGCTCGCCACGAGCGCGAGGCTCACCAGGATCGATCGTCGCCCGGCGATCCGGGCGTCAGGCTCGCAAGCTCGGCCCGCGAGCCGCACGGCTCACCAGCCGCCGGTCGCCGGCTTGGTCTCGTCGGGCTTGGCCGGCTGCGGCGGGTTCGCCGGGTCGGTCTTGGTCGAGTCCGAGGTCGTCGCCGAGCCCGACGTCGCGGGCTCGGTGGTCGACGGCTTCTTGTCCTTGTTGCACGCGCCGATCGCGAGGGCCGAGCTGAT
>DASWOO010001062.1:0-4349 GCA_036404335.1 Kofleriaceae bacterium | reverse complement strand
GCCGCTCGATCAGGATTCAGCCGGAGCGGCCACATGTACGCGGGAAGATCCCCCATGACGCGCACGTCGCGATCACGGCGCGATCAGACCGCGATGGCGACCGTCAGCGCGGCCGCGTAGCCCGCCGAGGTCGAGCCCGAGATCGTCGGGATCTGCAGGCTGGTGCCGTCGCTGAACACCATGTCGCTCGCGAGCGAGGTCTGCGACAGGTTGTTGACGCTCTGGCTGTAGCCGGTCGTGGCGTAGACCGCGTCGCAGGCCGCCTTGGGCATCGCCATCTGCGAGGTCGCGACCGCGTTGCGGCCGCCCGTGGCCTCGGCCGCGGACGCGTAGACCTCGAAGTGGATGTGCGGCCAGCGTCCCGAATAGCAGGCCGGGAAGATCGACGTGAAGGTCACGCTGCCGTGGTCGTCGGTGACCTGGACGCCGCGCAGGTAGTTCTGGCTCTGGACCGCCGACGAGTACATCGAGTAGTTGCCGTCGCGATCGCAGTGCCAGATGTACACCGCGTAGCCGGCGAGCGGCGAGCAGGTCGTGCTGTCGACCAGCGACACGGTCACGGTGAGCGGGATGCCGGCGGCCGTGCCCGACGCCGCGCCGAAGCTCGTGCGGATGTCGCCGCGCACGATGCCGGACGTGGTCAGCGCGTTGGGCCCGTTGGTGCCGTCGCCCGGATACGGCCCGGCGGTCTCCTCGGGGATCGTGCTGCACGCTCCGCCCGCGCCGCCATCGGACCCCGAGCCCGAGCCGCCATCGACATCCGAGCCGCCGGAGCTCGAGTCGGTCGCGCAATCCGCGAGGATCGGCAGGAGCGACAGGCCGGCCACGCCCTTGGCCACCATGCCAAACAGCCGGCGGCGCGTCAGGACGCGAAGATCTTCCAGCAGACCAAGGGAGCCGTCGTCGTGGTGAGTTGCCATGCACCAGGAATACGGCCAACGCCGTTTCTCTTGAGTGCCCGTCAGATTGCCGTTTGTTTCGGCGTGCTAAGACGGCGGCGACGCGCAGCCGGTCCGCGACCGCTCGATCAACCGGCTGATCTCCTCGACGTCGAACGGCTTGCTCAGGCAACCGCAGGCCCCGTAGCTCGACGCGCTGCGCGCCATCAGCTCGGAGCAGTGCGCGGTCAGCAGGATCACCGGCAGCCCGGGCATGCGCTGGGCGATCGCCGCGATCAGCTCCAGCCCGTTCATGCCCGGCATGGAATAGTCGGTCAGCACGACGTCGACGCCTTGCAGCGACGCCAGCGCCTGCGCGCCGGAGCTGACCGGGATCACCCGGTAGCCACGATCGTGCAGGACCTCGGTGAGCGCGAAGCGCACCCCGGGGTCGTCATCGACGAGCAACACGGTGGTCACGGCCATCGCTCGTGCGAGCGGCGTGCCGGGCGCCGCTGTGCGGATCGCTTGGCAGTTCACAATCGCTTCACATGCCGAGTCGCGCGCAACCCGCCGACAACAGAGCCTCCCGCCGCTGCCATCCGGCTAGCTACCGCTTCGGGCGACCGGGCTTGCCTGTAGGGTCCGACAGCAACGCGCCCGTCACCTGTCGGAATCGCATGACCCGCTGTGCGGGCGCGCACGCGGCGCGGTCGTCACTTGACCAGCGTGACCTGCGTGTAGATCACCTGCCAGCGGCCGTCGCGCAGCTGGAAGATATCGGCGTAGCGGATGTGCTCGGCGAACGGGGTGCCGTCGTCGGTGCCGCGCAGCGTCGCCTCGCCGCCGATCAGGACGCAGCTCGGCGCGAGCGGCAGCGCGACGCCGTGCTCGACGGTGAACGGCTCGAGCTTCTGCTTGGCATCGGTGAAGCCGGCGATGAACGCGTCGCGGCCGGCGACGGCGCCGCCGCCGCGGATGAACACGAAGTCGGCGGCGAGGTAGCGCGCGAGGGTCGCGCGGTCGCCGTGGAGCTGGGCGGCGTCGAACTCGGCGGCGGCGGCCTTGACCGCGGCGATGACGTCGGGGCCGGCAACCGCGCCGGAGACCGGGGCGGGCCTGGGAGCGGCGCAGGCAGTGAGCGCGGCGAGCGCGACGAGGCGATACGACATGCCGCCGACGCTAGCCGACAAAACCGACGCTGTGCGTACCGCCGGTGGCGCCAGTTGGGCTTTAATACCGCCGTGCGAGCGAACACCGCGGGATTCGGATCACCCGACGTCCTCGTGCGGGCCCTGCTCGACGAGTTCCCCGAGCTCGATCCGGCGCGGGTCCGGCTCGCGGTCGAGCGGGCCACGGCGCGGGTCGCGCACGCGGCGATGGACACCGAGGCCCACCGGTTCGTCGACGGCCGGCTGGCGCAGGTCGAGGCCACCGAGGAGGCCGCCGAGCGCGCGCGGATCCTGCGCGAGCTGTCGGACAGCCTCGAGGATCGCAAGGACGCCGACCGCGCGCTGGTCGTGCGGCTCGCGGCGTTCGGCGAGGCCCCGACCGTGGCCGATCTCGATCCGCTGCTGCGCCTGGGCCGGCTGACCGGCCGGTGGACCGACGTGCCGCTCGACGAGATGACCCGGCTGATCGCGCTCGACGACGACGCGAGCCCGCGCCGGCTGGCCGAGCTGGCCGCGGCGTGGCGCGAGCTGGGCCTGGGCTACCGCGCCGCCGATTGCCTCGAGCGGCTGCTGGCGCTGGTCCCGGCCGACACCGCGGCGCACGAGGCGCTCGAGCTGTTCTATCGCAGCCAGGGCGAGTGGCCGGTGCTGATCGATCTGATCGGCCGGCGCACGCTGCACGTCGACGACGCCGAGCGCGCCGAGCTGTTCCGCGAGCTGGGCCAGATCTACGACCGGGAGCTGGGCGACGACGAGGGCGCGCTCGACGCGTACCGCGAGGCCGACCGGCTGGCGCCGGACCACCCCGACGTGCTCGACGCGCTGGCCCGGCTCGAGCAGCGCGCCGGGTCCGACGGCGAGGCGCTGATCACCCTCGACCGGCTGGCCCGCCTGGTCCGCGAGCCGGCCCGGCGCGCGACGATCTACTTCCGCGCGGCCGACATCGCCCGGCTGCACGACTATGACAAGGCGCAGCGGCTGTACGACCAGGCGCGCGCCGACGACCCCGACTTCGTGCCGGCGATCGACGGCCTGGCCGCGCTGCTCCGCGACCGCGGCGATCTGGCCGGGATGATCGCGCTCCTGCTCGCGGCGGCCGAGCGCCCCGCGCTGGCGGGCGAGCGCTCGCGGTGGCTGGCCGACGCCGCCGACTTCAGCGTCGCGACCGGCGACACCGAGCGCGCCAAGCAGCTGTACCGCGCGGCGCGCGCCGCCGATCCGGCCAACCACAAGGCCGGGCTGGCGCTGATCGAGCTGTGCTGGGACACCGGTGACCTCGCCGACCTGGTGCCGATGCTCGACGAGCTGTGCCAGACCACGGTCGAGCCCGGCCGGCTGCGCGGCTACGTGCTGCAGCGCGCGAAGCTGGCGCGCGAGCTGGGCGACGGCGAGACCGAGCAGGCGGCGCTGACCCGCGCGGTCCAGCTCGACCCGCACGATCCGGCGACCCGCCGCGAGCTGGCCGACCTGGCGTTCGACGCCGGCGACTGGCTGCGCGCGCGCCAGCTGATCGAGGGCCTGCTCGACGATCACGAGGATCTGCTGCAGCCCGAGGTCTCGGTCGAGCTGCATTACCGGATCGCGCGCTGCGCCCACGAGCTCGGCGACAGCGAGGGCGCCGCCCGCCACGCCGCGGTAACCCTCGCGCTCCAGCCCGATCACCAGCCCGCGCTGACCCTGCGCGCCCAGCTCGACGTCGACGACCCCGAGGCCGTGCTGGCCGATCAGCTGGCGCTCGCCAACCTCGCGCCGCCCGGCGAGCAGGGCCCACGGTTCTCGGCGCTCGGCGACCGCTACGCCGAGCTCGGCGACCGCGCGACCGCGCGCGAGATGTACCGCGAGGCGCTGGCCCACCTGCCCTCGGATCACCTGCTGCTGACCAAGTTCCTGGGCCTGGTCGCCGACGAGGGCGACTGGAGCTACACGCTCGACCTGGTCCACCGGCTGATCGACACCGAGCGCGATCCCAAGGTCCGCGCCCGCTACCGCCACCTCGCCGCGATGATCGCGCGCGACGAGCTCGACCGCGCGGCCGAGGCCGCGCCGCTGTTCCAGCAGGCGCTCGACGACGACCCGCGGCTGTTCACCGCCGCCGACGAGCTCGAGGCCGCGCTGGGCGAGGACCGCGACGCGCTGCTGGCGTTCTATTACCGGCGGCTCGAGCACGTCCGCCACGACGAGGGCCGCAGCGGCGAGCGGCTGCGGCTGTGGGACCGGCTCGGCGAGCTGTGCGCCGCGGCCGACGACCGGCGCGACGACGCGCTGACCGCGTTCGAGGTCGCGCTGTCGCTCGATCCCG
>DASWOO010001061.1:0-8836 GCA_036404335.1 Kofleriaceae bacterium | reverse complement strand
GCTCGACGCCGCGCAGCGCGGTGGCGTGGTGGCGTTCACGCTCGGGCGCGCGCACCCGCACGACATCGCGTCGATCCTCGACGAGGAAGAGGGCGTCTGTGTCCGCGCGGGGCACCACTGCTGTCACCCGCTGATGGACTGGTTCGAGATCGCGGCCACCGCGCGGGCGAGCTTCTACGTCTACACCCTCCGCGAGGAGATCGATCGGCTGGTGTCCGGCCTGCAAACCGTCAACGGGATGTTCAATCGATGAGCACGATGAAGATGTACAAGGAGGCGGTTCTGGATCACTACCGGAACCCCCGGAACTACGGGGAGCTGCCCAGCCCCGACGTGTTCGTGCGCGAGGACAACCCGCTGTGCGGCGACGAGGTCGCGCTGTCGATGAGCTTCGACGTCGACCGCCAGCTCGACGCCGTGCGGTTCACCGGCCGGGGCTGTGCGCTCGCGATGGCCACCGCGTCGATGCTCACGGTCAAGATCCAGGGCAAGCCGCTGCACGAGCTGCGGACGATCGACGAGGCGCAGCTGCTCGAGATGCTCGGCATCGAGGTGCTGCCGATGCGGATGAAGTGCGTGCGGCTGTCGCTCGACGTCCTGCGCCGGGCGCTGGCGATGTACGAGACCGGCGCGGGCAAGCCGGCGGCCGCCGCGGACCCCGCCGCGCGCGAGGTCCGTCGCGCGCACAGCCTGTTCGATCACATCGGCAACACGCCGCTGCTCCGGCTCGACGCGGCGGCGTGGGGGCTCCCGCCGGGGGTCCAGCTGTACGCCAAGCACGAGGCGATGAACCCCGGCGGCACGATCAAGGCCCGGTCCGTGCTGGGGATGATCCGCAACGGCATCAAGGCGAACCAGCTGCCGCTGCTGCCCGGCATGACGATCATGGACGTGATGAGCGGGTCGAGCGGGATCGCGCTGGCGATGATCGGCGCGCAGATGGGGTTCGGGGTCAAGCTGATCTGTCCGGCGACGATCACCGAGGACGCCAAGCGGGTGCTGCGCGCGTATGGTGCGCAGCTCCAGGTCCTGATCGATCCCAAGATCACCGCGGCGGCGGCGGCCGGCATCGCCCGCGAGAGCTACCGCAAGGATCCGGGCCGGATGTACTACCTCGACATGTTCCACAACCCGGCGGCGTGGAGCGCGCACTACGCGACCACCGGCCCGGAGATCCTCGCCCAGTGCGGCGAGCCGATCACGCACTTCGTGGCCGGCATCGGCACGGGCGCCACGATCACCGGGGTCGCGCGCCGGCTCAAGGAGCATGACAAGGCGATCCAGGTGTTCGGCGTGGTCCCCGGCTCGGCCGCCGAGCACATCGACGGCCTGCGCCACCCGAGTGCCACGCCGTCCGGCGGCGCGTCCGGCGAGGTGTCGGGCGAGGCATAGGGCGAGGCGTTCCGGGACGGCACGCTCGAGGTCAGCGCCAAGGAGAGCGAGGATCGCGCGCGCCAGCTCGCCAAGCAGGCGGGCCTGCTGGTCGGCACGTCCTCGGGTGCGGCGCTCGCGGCGAGCCTGCGCCTCGCGCGCACGCTCGAGCGCGGCACGATAGTCACCGTGTTCCCCGACGACGGCCAGCGCTACCTCGGCGACCCGCACTGGGTCAACGACTTCTAGGCGCGCCTCGGCGGCGGCGCCCACGGCTGCGGATCGACTGCCGCGAACCGCAGCTCGCTCGTGTACGCGGCGCCCGCGGCGTCGGTCAGCCAGAGGTCGGCGTGGCCGGGCAGCATCTCGGACAGGCCGAGCGAGGTCGCGTCCGCCAGGTAGCGGACGAAGATGTCGATGTAGATCGGGCTGCCGAGGTCGAGGTAGAACGGCTTGGGCTCGTGAGGCACGGTGCCGAACAGGTAGCGCGGCAGGCCGAGCTGGTCGGCCCACGTCCGCACGCGCCGGATCGGATCACGCTCGGCGCCGTGCTCGGCATCGACGAGCGCGCGCAGCTCGGCGCGCTCGAAGTGCCAGCGCTCGCGCGACACGACGAGCTGGTCGATCACGACGCGCGGCAGGTGCGGCGCCCTGGGCAGCAGCTTGAAATGCGGCGCGGCCTCGGCGCCGAGGTACGCCTCCATGAACGACAGGATGTCGTGATCGAGCTCGCGCAGCCGGCTGCGCACGCGCAGCGACCCGTCGATCCGCTCGACGTAGAGATCGCCGGCGAGGTGGACCTGATCGCGCGCGCGCCACGAGCGCGTCGCGCCGACCTCGACGTGATGATCGCGCGGCGACATCGGCGAGTTGGTCGCGCGGCCGAGCGCGTTCTGGATCGGCGAGATGCACGTCATCGCCAGATCGGCTTCATAGGCCGCGTCGAGCGCCGCCCGCTCGGGATGGAGGCGGTACGCCACGTGCGACAGCAGCGTGTTGATGCCGGGATGGACCTCGCCGAGCACGGCGAGAAACTCGCCGGCCGCGACGTGCTCGACGCTGGCCGCGGCGAGCATGACGTCGGGCGAGTGGTAGCGCGCCCGCGGCCAGCCCGGGCCGGGCGCGTCGAACAGCTCGGCGACCTTCGCCCGGCAGTCGGCGGCGCGCACCTGCCGCGCGTCGCCCGGCGAGGCGCCGTCGAGGCCGAGGATCTCGACCCAGCGCCGCTGCAGCTCGCGCTGGACCACGGTCACGATCGGGCCGGTCTGATGGTGATCCCGCGAGAACAGGCCGCGCGTCGCCGTGAGGAAGCTGATCAGCGGGAGCGGCCGGGTCGCCGCCTGCGGCAGCGCGCGGTCGTACGCCTCGTCGAACCCGGCGCGGAACCGGCGCGCGATCTCGTGGCAGTACCAGCGCGCGCTGTGCAGCACGAGCGTGAGCGGGTCGGCGAGCGCATCGAGCACCGCGCGCCCGACGCGGAGGTCGATCGCGCGCCGGCAGTCCTCGAAGAACGTCTGCCGCCCGGCATAGGTCCGGCCGTGCCCGCGCTTGGCCGACAGCCCGGTCGCGGCGTGAAACGCCTCCTCGAGCTCGGTCACGCGCGCGGCGAGCGCATCGGGGTCGCCGGCCGCGCGGGCGACGTGCGTGCGCGCGGCCTCGAGCCGGTCGATCGGCGCGCACGCCCGCGCCCGGGCGTCGGGATCGGCGAGCTGGCCGACGCGCTCGCGCAGCCACCGCGCGGGGTGATCGAGCTCGGCGGGGACCTCGATCCGCCAGCTGATCACGTTCTCGCGGCCGAGCCGCTCCAGCACCTCCAGCACGGCAAGGCGGGTGGGCAGGCCACTCGCCGGGTCGGCCACGGCGAGCTCGACGAGCGCGGCGGCCGAGCGCTCGCCATCGGCGCGCGCCACGAGCCACGCTTCGCTGGCTGACAGCGCCCGCGGCGGGCCCGGCGGCATGTGCAAGACCGCGCCGTCGAGCCACGAGGTCGGTCGCCGCCGCGGCGTGAACACCGCGCACACGGCGGGATCCTTGGAGAGCTCGGCCGCCACCGCCTCGATCGCCCAGTCCTCGAAGCTGACCACCCGCTCGTCGACGAGCGCCGGCCCCGAGCGCGCGGACAGCCCGGGCAGCGTCGGATCGACGACGCCCCAGCCGATCGGGCCGAAGAACCCGATGCTGTCGTTCTTGACCGCGTAGCGCTGCGCGTACCGGGCGAGCGCGCGCTGGCGTTCGCGCGTCTTCTGGTTGGTCGCGTCGGACGCGGCGTCGCGCAGGCCGTCGACCGCGGTGTGCGCGCTGCGGTTCTGCCAGATCAAGGCTTCGCGAAATCGCGGATCGCCGGCGAGCGCGCGGATCTGCGCGCCGATCCGCTCGCGCTCGCCGCGCACGACCTCGTCGGTGGCGACGCAGCGACGCGCGAGCTCGTCGGTCGCGAGCCGCCACGCGGCGACCGCCGCGTCGATCGCCGGCTCGCCGGTCGGGCGTCGGGGCGGCCGGCCGGCGTGGATCCGCGTGCGCGCGCTGAGCAAGGGCCAGCTCGGCGGGCCGTCGCCGATCGCGGCGGTGCACGCGGCGATCGCGGCGGTGCGATGCTGCTCGGCGGCCGCCCGGAGCTCGGCCTCGGCCGCGAGCCCGACGTCGAGGGCGTCGCTGCCTAGCACCTGGACGTCGCGCGCGGCGAAGCCGGCGCCACGCAGCCACACCCAGCGCCACAGTGACCAGCCCTCGCTGCCGAGCGCGACCTGGTGCGGCAGCAGCTCGAAGTGCGACGTGCGCTCGGCGCCCGGGTCCTGATCCATGAATGCGACGATATCGTAGTCGAGGTATCGCGGCGCAGCGGGGGAGTGCGAGGCTGTCGATGAATAGCTATTTGCGATCGGTCCCCGAGGGCCTGCGAATTCTTGCGGGTGGTCGGGCAGGGCGCGGGTGTGATATGTGACGCCGTGGTGCTCCCGCCTCATGCTGTTCGCGCCGGAACCAGTGTCGTGTGGAAGCAGATCTGCCTGCGCGCGACGGGGTTTCCGGCTAGCACGCTGCTCGGGCTCGCGGCGCCGGAGACGGCGCGGCTGATCGACGCCGTGCTGGACGACGAGCGCCGCAAGGTCCGGACGTTCCAGAGCGCCCGGGCCGAGCTCGAGGCGGCGTACGAGCAGGACTGGCTCCGGATCGGCGAGCGGCTGCACGAGGTCGCGCGGATGCCGCGGTTTCGCGAGGCGGTGATCTGGCAGAACCGGACGGTGATCCAGACCGGCATCGAGCCGCTGCTGCGCCGGCCGCCGGGAGCCTCGGACCGCAAGACGCGCGAGTACAAGCAGATGGTCGCGAGCTACCTGCAGCGCTATTGCACCAAGAACGACAGCATCGGGTTCTTCGGCCCGATCGGCTGGGCGACCTTCGACGACGCGCTCAGCGCGCCGCGGCTGGTGCCGGGGCCGGCGCTGCTCGATCGCCGCACGGTGTACTTCGAGCACTGGGCGATCGACGCGCTCGCCGGCCGGCTGTCCGAGGACCGCGCGCTGCGGATCGGCCTGGCGCCGCGGCGGATGCCGACGATCCGGCTCGACGGTGATCGGCTGCACCACTCGATCGACCGGGTCACGACCCTGCCGGCGTCGACGATCCGGCTGATCGAGGCCTGCGACGGGACGCGGTCGGCGCGGGCGATCGCCGAGGCCCTGGCCGCCGAGCCCGGCCTGGAGCTCGAATCGCCCGACGAGGTCTACGATCTGCTCGACGAGCTGGCCGAGGCGCGCCTGGTGATCTGGCGCCTCGAGGTGCCCCCGGCCGATCTGCAGCCCGAGCGGAGGCTGCAGGCGGCGCTGGCCGCGGCCGAGCCCGGCCCGGCGCGCGCCGACGGCGAGGCCGCGCTCGCGGCGCTGGTCGCCGCGCGCGATCGGGTCGCCGCCGCGGCGGGGGATCCCGACGCGCTCGAGGCCGCGCTCGGCGCGCTCGGCGAGGCCTTCGTCGGCCTGACCGATCGCGAGGCCTCGCGCCTGGCCGGCAAGACCTACGCCGGCCGCGGCGTGGTCTACGAGGATTGCCGGCGCGCGGCCGAGGTCGTGCTCGGCCGGCCGTTCCTCGATCGGATCGGCCCGGCGCTGTCGTGGATCCAGGCGAGCGCGCGGTGGTTCACGCACACGCTCGCGACCCGGTTCCGCGCGGTGTTCGACGAGGTCTATCGCCGGCTCGCGGCGGAGCTCGGCGCGCCCGAGGTCGACTTCATCCGGTTCTACGCCGAGCTCCGCGCGCAGCTCACCGGCCAGGCGAGCGCGCAGTCGTCGACGGCGCTCGAGGTCCGCGCCGAGCTGCAGCGCCGGTGGGCCGAGCTGCTCGCGCTGCCCGAGGGCCAGCGCCGCGTCGAGCTGAGCGCCGCCGAGCTCGGCCCCCGGGTCCAGGCCGCGTTCGAGGCGCCGGCGCCGGGCTGGCCCTCGGCGCGCCACAACTCGCCCGACCTGATGATCGCCGCCGCCGGCCCCGAGGCGCTGGCGAGCGGCGACTACCTCGTCGTGCTGGGCGAGGTCCACGCCGCGGTGAGCGCGGTCTCGGTCCCCGCGATCGCCAAGGAGCACGTCGATCCGGACGGCATCCACCGCGTGCGCCAGGTCGACCTCGGCCCGACGGTGGCGCAGGTCCTGCCGCGCGGCAACTTCCACCGCGGCCGGTACTTCTCGCTGTCGGAGGGCAACCTCGACGTCGAGTTCGGCGACGCCCGCTCGCACCGGCCGCGCGACCAGGTGTTCGACGTCGCCGGCTTTGTGGTCTGCGAGCGCGACGGCCAGCTCCGCGTCCGCCGCCGCGACGGCTCGGCCGAGTTCGATCTGGTCAGCTTCCTCGAGGCCGACTTCGAGGCCGAGAGCTACATCTTCGACATCTTCGGCCCGGCCGCGTACCGGCCGCGCGTGACCGTCGACGGCTTCGTGCTCGCCCGCGAGCGCTGGCAGTTCTCGACGGCGGGGATGGCGTTCACCAGGCGCGATCCCGGGCTCGACCGGTTCGCCGGCGCGCGGCGCTGGGTGGCCGAGCACCAGCTCCCGCGGTTCGTGTTCATCAAGGCGTCGGGCGAGCCCAAGCCGGTCTATCTCGATCTCGAGAGCCCGATCTTCGTCGAGATCCTGTGCAAGCTGGTCCGCGCGTCGGAGACCGTGACGGTCAGCGAGATGCTGCCGTCGTTCGAGCAGCTGTGGCTGCTCGACGCCGATGGCGCGGCGTACTGCAGCGAGCTGCGGATGGTCGTGGTCGACGACGTGGCGGCCCGCCCGGGCCGGGTGTGATCAATGTAACGATAGCGGCCTATCGGGATTCTGCTTATCACGATAGAGGCCAACGGCTGCATTTCCCTGTGTGAGACGGTCCTCGAGGTTTGTTACAATCCCGACAGTGGATTCCTCCAGTAGCAGCCCCTCATTATTGACGAGCGAGGTCGGCCTGGGTGTAGGTGTGGGTGGGCGAGACCGGTCGAGCAGCTCGCTGCTGGAAAAGCCCCCGAGCCCGGCCGCGCTGGGCAGCTGTGAGATTCCGATCGTCCGACCTCCCGAGATATCCGGGATCGGGAACGTCGATCCGTTCGCCAACATCAACGACTGCACCGCCGAGCACCTCGATCGCCTGGCGAACATCCTGGAGATCCGCGGCGCGCAGGCCGCGCCGACCAGGATGCGCGAGGCCTACTTCGCCGCCGCCGGCGTGGCCCCGGGCATGACGGTGCTCGAGGTCGGCTGCGGCACCGGCGTGGTCGCGCGCGAGCTGGCGGGCATCGTCGGCCGCACCGGCCGGGTCGTCGGGCTCGACGTCAGCCCGGCGCTGCTCCACCACGCGCGGGCGCGGACCTTGCCCGACGCGCCGATCGAGTACCGGCTCGGCGACGCCTACCAGCTCGACTTCGCCGATCGTCAGTTCGACGCGAGCTGTACCGTGACCTTGCTGGCGCACCTGGCCAACCTCGACCAGGTCGTCCGCGAGATGATCCGGGTCACCCGCCAGCTGGTGATGCTGCTCGACCAGGATTATCAGACGCTGGTGTTCGAGCACAGCGACACCGGCCTGACCCGCAAGATCCTCCAGCACGGCGCCGACTACAACGTGCTCGATGGCTGGTGTGGCCGGAAGCTACCCGGCGTCCTGGTGCGCAATGGCGTCCGCGACGTGCAGTGTTGGCCACTGGTGTGCTGTGAGCGAGACTCTCGATCGTACCTGATCACCATCGCCGAGCGCTTCGCCGCGCTGGCGACCCGCCACGGCGTGATCGACGCCGAGGAGAGCCAGCTCTGGCTCCAGGAGCTCCACGATCGTGCCGTCGAGGGCACGTTCTTCGCGAGCCTCAATTACTACTTTGCGTTCGGGACCCGAGGCGCCTGATCCGCCCGGTCATCACGGTCGCCGGGGTCGTCGGGCTCAGCGCGCGATGACCTCGACGCCGGCCAGCGCGACCGGCGTCGCGACTCGCAGCGTATTCTGGACCTCGGTAACCGTGTCGGTGTGGGCCAGCAGCGCGCGAATCTCCTGCTCGTTGCCCTGGGCCGCGACCTTGACGCGATAGGTCACGTTCCGCGCCGGCTCGCCGGGCGCGCCGAACTCCGCGGCGACCTCGACCTCGACCTCGTCGACGACGATCTTGCGCAGCGCGGCCTCGCGATACAGATCGTTGCAGTAACAGGTCGCGAGCGCGAGCAGCAGGAGCTCGCCGCCGTTCACGCTCGAGCCCCGGCCCGCGGCCTTAGCCGAGACGACCAGGGGATGGTCGGTGCCGTCCGTGGAAACTCTGACCTCGTGCTGGCCTTCGCGGTTGTGTACGCGTGCGCTGATCTGCATCTTGCATAGCGTACGTCAGACGCGCGCCGTCGAGCAGCCCGGCGTTGACAGGTCGCGCGGTTCCCTTCTACTCTGCTGGCCTTTACGGAGGTCTGTATATGATCAAGAAGCCGATCGACAACAAGCCCGTTGGGAAGGCCGCCCCGGCCGCCCCGGCTCCGGCGCCCGCCGGACTGAAGAAGAAGAAGCTGTCTCTCGACGTCAGCGATGTCTCGGAGGTTCTCGAGCGCAAGATCTCGCCGTAGGCGTATGGTCGGGATGTCTCGTCGCGCTGTCGCCGCGGCCGGGTTGCTCGGTGCGATCACGGCCAGCGGGCCAGCGGCGGCGGAGCCGGGCGTCCACGAGCTCTCGCTCGAGGAGGCGGTGAAGACGGCGATCGCGCGGAACGCGGAGCTGTACCTCGCCCGCGAGGACGTGCGCGACGCCCAGGATGGCGTCGCGCTGGCGCACACGTCGTTCGCGCCGCGCCTGGTCGGCGAGGTCCACGGCGCGCGCGAGGATCAGGTGCCGACGGCGACCTCGTTTGCCGCGACCGACACCACCGCGGCCGGCTCGATCGGGATCGAGGGCCGCGCGCCCCAGACGGGCCTGATCTACAAGCTGTCTGCGGGATTCCTGCGCGAGGATCGCCACGACTCCTACGCGACGATCTACG